>NZ_JBEZHO010000026.1:0-109963 GCF_040650615.1 Streptomyces sp. NPDC048643 | reverse complement strand
AGACGGAGGACTACGCCCGGGCCGTCTTCGCCTACCGGGTTCCCGAACTCTCGTACGAGGACGTCGACTGCCCGGCGGCGTACAGGCCGGCCCGGGGGCACCGCGTTTTCCCGTGCCCGGACGGGACGGGCGGGGCGACGAAACTCCGGCTCATCATTTACCTATACCTGTTAAATAGGACATTTGCCTTAAGGTTGGCCCGACTGACTGCTCGACCGACGGACAGACGTGTGGAGGACCCGGACCCGTGACAGTGCACCTCACCGAGCGGCAGGCCCCCGCCGCGGCCGCCCCCGTCGTCCGCCCCCGGGGTCCGCGGGTCGTCACCAAGGTCCCGCGGGTCCAGCGGCTCGCCCTGGAGCTGGCGCGCTTCTCGGTCGTCGGCGGCAGCGGTGTCGCCGTCAACGTCCTCTTCTTCAACCTGGCGCTGCGCGGGCTGGACTGGGCCCCGATGGTCGCCACCGTGATCGCCAGCTGTGTCGCCATGGGCACGAACTACCTCGGCTTCCGCTTCTTCGCCTACCGGGACCGGGCCTCGCGCACCCGTGGCCAGATCGCCCTCTTCTTCGCGTTCAGCGGGCTCGGCGTCGTCATGGAGAGCGCCCTGTTCTACCTCGGGTACCACGGGTTCGGAATGATCGGCTCGCTCGGCTCGAACATCGCCAAGGTGCTGTCCATCGTGCTGGCCTCCGCGTTCCGCTTCGTCGCCTACCGGACCTGGGTCTTCCAACACGCGAAGAACGGGCGATAGCACCCCATAACGGGGCGGGGTCCCTACGATAAATAGGATGAACGTGGATCAACACCGTGCGTCCGCTCCGCCCGGCACCAGGCCCTCCCGGCCGGCCGTCTCCGTGGTCGTCATCGTCTACAACGACGCCGACCGACTGCCCACCGCCGTCCGCTCCGTCCTGGACCAGACGCTGCGCGCCGTCGAGGTCGTCATCGTCGACGACCGGAGCACCGACGGCTCGTACGACGTGGCGCGCGGGCTGGCCGCCGCCCATCCCGGCCGGGTCCGCGCCTGCCGGCTGCCCGAGAACAGCGGCGGCTGCGGCGCCCCCCGCAACCGCGGCATCACCGAGGCCCGCGGCGAGTACGTCGTCTTCCTCGACAGCGACGACGTCCTGGAGCGCAACGCCTGCCGCAACATGCTGGAGGCCGCCGAGACCACCGGCGCCGACCTCGTCTCGGGCCTGTGCGTGCGCGTGCACGTCGACTCGCGGACGGGCAAGGAGGTCAAGTGGTACCCCTGGCTGTACGAACGCACCCGCACGCTGGAGTCGATCTCCGAGCTGCCCGACCTGATGGTCTTCGACACCCTGTCGACGAACAAGTGCTACCGCCGGCGGTTCCTGCTCGACGAGGGGCTGCGCTTCCCGGTCGGCATCCACTACGAGGACCTGCTCTTCTCCGCCCAGGCCTACGCCTCGGCCCGCCGCATCACCCTCATCCCCAACCGGGTGTACGACTGGCGGGTCGCGGACAAGGCGGCCGCGAAGTCCATCAGCAACCGGCGTGACGAGATCGCCAACTTCGCGCACCGCATGGAGATCCACCGGCGCGTCGACCGGCTCCTCGCCGACAAGGGGCTCCTGGAGCTGAAGTTCGCCAAGGACGTCAAGTTCCTCAAGCACGACCTCGTGCTGCACCTGCGGGAACTGCCCTTCCGGGACGCGGCCTACCGTGAGGAGTTCGCCGCGATCGCCCGGCAGTACCTGGAGTCGATCGACCGCGCCGCCTTCGACGAGGCCGAACCCATCCACGCCGTCTGCGCGTACCTCCTCCAGGTCAGCGACTGGGACAACCTGCTGCCCGCCGTGGACACCCTCGCCAACCGCGACAAGATCTCCTCGCCGCTCGTCGAACGCGACGGCCGCGTGTACTGGTGTGCCGAGCACCTCGACGACCCCTTCGGCCGGCACGTCCTGGACGTCACCGACCTCGGCTACCACGCCCGGCCCGTCGAGAAGATGTTCCTGCGCGACGAACTGACCTCCTACGAGCCGGGTCCCGGCGGAACCGTCCGGCTCGCCGGGCGCGTCACCAACCCGCTCGGGGTGATCCCGCCGGACGCCCGGCTCACCGCCCAGCTGGAGTTCTACGCCCGCCGGCGCGGCGTGCGCTTCCAGACGTTCCGCTTCCCCGTGGCCCGCGTGTGGCACGCCGGCGACACCATCGCCTGGGAGGGCTCGGCGGACCTCTCGGCCGTGCGCCCGCTGGGCGTCGTGGACACCGTCTGGGACGTACGGCTGCACCTCGACGTCGACGGGGTCCGCACCACCACACGGCTCACCGCCGCCGAACCCGGCCTGATCACGGGCCGGTTGCCCGTCCGACCCCGGCTCACCCGGTTGGTCGCCGACCGGTTCGAGCCGGTCGTCTCCACGCGCGGGCACCTGTCCTACCGGCTGGTCCCGGACAAGAAGGCGAACGCCCTCGTGCAGCGCGGTGTGCAGGGCCGGCCCGGGGCGCTCGCCAAGTCGGGCTTCCGCAAGGCGCGTTCGCTGCGCAAGGACCTCACCTCGGGGCCGGCCAAGATCCGCCTCTACCACGAGGTGTTCAGCCGGCTCCCCGTCCGCCGACGCCTCGTCGTCTTCGAGAGCCACCTGGGCCGCCAGTACAGCGACAGCCCCCGCGCCCTCTACGAGGAGATGCGCCGCCAGGGCCTGGAGTTCGACGCGGTCTGGTCGTACGCGGGCCGGCCGGACGGGTTCCCGGACGACGCCACCCTCGTACGCCGCTGGTCGCTGCCCTACCTGCGGGCGCTCGCGCAGGCCGAGTTCTGGGTCGACAACCAGAGCTATCCGCTGAAGCTCACCAAGCGGCCGCGGACCACGTACCTGCAGACCTGGCACGGCTCCGCCCTCAAGCGGATGGGCTTCGACGAACCGGAGTGGAAACTCAAGTCGCGGGCGGCGCAGGACGTGCAGCAGCAGACGCTGGACCGCTTCGACCGTTTCCTGATCCGCTCCGAGCACGACGTGCGCACCCTCGCCCGGGCGTTCCGGCTCCAGGAGCGGACCCTGCTCCGGGTCGGCTATCCGCGCAACGACGAGCTCGTCCAGGCGAGGATGCGGGAGCGGGCCGACGGGGCGCGGGAACGCGGCCCGCTGGCAGCCGAGTTGGGCATCCCCGAGGACAAGCAGATCCTGCTGTACGCCCCGACCTTCCGGCATCGCGGCAGCGGGCAGAAGCGGTTCGAGCTGCCCTTCGACGTGGAGCGCTTCGCCGACACCTTCGGCGACCGCTACGTCCTGCTCGTCCGCTCCCACTACCTCAACCACGTCGTGCTGCCGCCCTCCGTGCGCGGCCGCGTCATCGACGTCACCGCGCAGCACGACATGACCCCGCTGCTCGCGCTGGCCGACGGACTGATCACCGACTACTCGTCCGTGATGTTCGACTACGCCCTCCTCGACCGCCCCATGTTCTTCTTCGCGTACGACTACGAGGAGTACGTGCACGAGGGTCGCGGCACCTACTTCGACCTGCTGGAGCGGGCTCCCGGACCCGTCGTGCGCAGCGAGGACGAACTGCACGTCGTCCTCGGCTCGCTGGAGGAGCAGACCGTCAAGTACGCGCCGAAGCGGGAGCAGTTCACGGCCGAGTTCGGCGAGTACGACCAGGGGACCGCGTCCCGCGACATCGTCGAGCAGTTCTTCGCGCACTGGAGGCGTGGATGACCGACTTCCCGCAGCGGGACATCTTCTTCGTCTCCAACAGCGTCGACGAACTCGGCGGGGTGACGAGCTGGTCGCACCAGATGGCCCGCCTGTTCATGGAGCGCGGACACCGCGTGCACGTCGTCGGGATCACCGACCCCGACGTCCCCCAAGAACTGGGCGAACTCCCCTACCCGACCACGACGTTGTACGACGTCCGGCCGCCGCGGGTGCGACCGACGGGCGGGCTGCGCGGGCGGATCGACGTCGTCGAGCACCGGCGGCGTGCCGAACGGGCGGCCGGGATGCGGGAACGGGCCGACCGGTTGTCCGAGCTGCTGCGGACGGCGCGGCCCGGTGGCGTCGTCATCGTCACGCAGGTGTGGGCCATGGAGTGGGTGGAACTCGCCGACACCGAGGGTCTGACCGTCATCGGGATGAGTCACGAGTCCTTCGCCTACTCCCGGTCGACCTCGCGGTTCCGGCGGGTCCTGAAGCACTACGAGGACGTCGACCGGATGCTCGCGCTCACCCGGGAGGACGCCGACCTGTGGATCAGGCAGGGCATGAACAACGTGTCCTTCATGCCGAACCCGCTGCCGTTCATGCCCGAGGTGCCCTCTCCGCGCACCGAGAACGTCGTCGTCAGCATCGGCCGGCTGCACGACCAGAAGGGCATCGACATGCTGCTCGACGCCTGGTCGGAGACGGCACCGCTGCACCCCGACTGGCGGCTGCGGATCTACGGTTCGGGGGAGGACGAGGAGATCCTCCGGAAGCAGTGCACGGCCCTCGGGCTGGACGACTCGGTCGACTGGATGGGGCGGACGAGCGATGTGCCCGGCGCCCTGCGCGGCGGCTCGGTGTTCGTGCTCTCCTCGCGGGGCGAGGGGTTCCCGCTCGCGGTCATGGAGGCGATGGCCGCCGGTGTGCCGTGTGCCGCCTTCGACTGCGCGCCCGGCGTCCACGAGATCATCAGGGACGGTGAGGACGGTCTTCTCGCGACCCTCGGCAACACCGGTGAACTGGCCCGCCGACTGGACACGTTGATGTCCGACAAGGCCCTGCGGGACACCATGGGCGAGGCCGCGCGCGTGAACGTCCAGCGCTTCACGACCGGTGAGGTGGTCCGCCGGTGGGAGGAGCTGTTCGGGTTCCTGGAGCGGTGAGTGCCGGCTTCCGGGTGCTCGCATGCGGCCGCTGATCGCTGATCGCTGATCGCTGATCGCTGAGGGCCAACGCCTGAGGCCGGTCGGGACGCGGGCTCGGGCCGCCCGCGTCCCGACCGGTTCAGTGGGGTTCGGCGCGGCCCGCTACTTGCCCGTGAACTTCTCGTACTCCTTGAGGACCTGCTCGGTGGGTCCGTCCATGCGCAGCTCGCCGCGCTCCAGCCACAGCACGCGGTCGCAGGTGTCGCGGATCGACTTGTTGTTGTGGCTGACCAGGAACACCGTGCCCGCGCTCTTGCGCAGTTCGCGGATGCGGGCCTCGGACCGCCGCTGGAAGGAGCGGTCACCGGTGGCGAGCGCCTCGTCGATCATCAGGACGTCGTGGTCCTTGGCCGCGGCGATGGAGAAGCGCAGGCGGGCCGCCATGCCGGAGGAGTAGGTCCGCATCGGCAGGGTGATGAAGTCGCCCTTCTCGTTGATGCCGGAGAAGTCGACGATCTCCTGGTAGCGCTCCTTGACCTGCTCGCGGGACATGCCCATCGCGAGGCCGCCGAGGTAGACGTTCCGCTCGCCGGTGAGGTCGTTCATCAGGGCCGCGTTGACGCCGAGCAGCGAGGGCTGGCCGTCCGTGTAGATCTTGCCGTTCTCCACGGGGAGCAGACCCGCGACCGCCTTGAGCAGCGTGGACTTGCCGGAGCCGTTGGTGCCGATCAGGCCGATGGCCTCGCCCCGGTAGGCGGTGAACGACACGGACTTGACGGCGTGGACCTTGCGGACGCCCGCCGCCTTCTCGGTCTGCTTGCGGCGCAGCATGCGGTTGAGGGCGGCGGTGGCGCTGCCGCGTCCGGCGCCGGTGCCGTTGACGCGGTAGACGATGTCGACGCTCTCGGCGATGACGGTGGGGATGCGCTCGGAGTCCGCTCCGGCCGCCGCCTCGGTGCCCTGCGTCGGGGCGTCCTGCGTCGCGTGCGTCTGCTGCGTCTGCTGCGTGATGGTGTCAGCCACGGCCGTAGGTCTCCTCAGCCTTCCAGAAGTAGATGAAGCCGCCGACGCCGGCGACGAGCGCCCAGCCCACCGCGAGGGCCCAGACGTGGTGCGGCAGTTGGTGCGCGTGGAAGCTGTCGATCAGCGCGAAGCGCATCAGGTCGATGTAGACGGCCGCCGGGTTGCTCTCCAGCAGGACCATCGCCCAGTGCGGCAGCTTGTTGTTGCTGAGCACCTTGTCGATGCTCCACATGACACCGGAGACGTACATCCAGGTGCGCAGCAGGAACGGCATGAGCTGGGCGATGTCCGGGGTGCGGGCGCCCATCCGGGCCATGACCATCGCGACGCCGGCGTTGAAGGTGAACTGGAGCACCAGCACCGGTACCGCGAGCAGCCACGAGGCGCTGACCGGCACCCCGAAGCAGAGCAGGATCACGACGAGCGCGGCCATCGAGAACAGCAGCTGCTGGAGCTGCTGGAGGGCGTACGACACCGGGAGCGCGGCACGCGGGAAGTGCAGGGCGCGGACCAGGCCGAGGCTGCCGGAGATCGCCCGGGTGCCCGCCATGATCGAGCTCTGCGTGAAGGTCCAGATGAAGACGCCGGTGACCAGGAACGGGATGTAGTCCGGGACGCCGTGCTTGGTGCCGAGCAGGATGCCGAAGATGAAGTAGTAGACCGCCGCGTTCAGCAACGGGGTCATCACCTGCCACACCTGGCCGAGCTTGGCCTGGCTGTACTGCGAGGTGAGCTTGGCGGTGGCGAACGCGGTGATGAAGTGGCGCCGCGCCCACAGCTGGCGGACGTACGCGGGCAGGCTCGGGCGGGCGCCGCTGACGGTGAGGCCGTACCGGGCGGCGAAGGCCGCGGCGTCGTCGGCGGGGGAGGCCGGCGTCGCCGTCGCGGGCGGGGTGTGGAGGACCTGGCTCACATCCGTTGCTTTCGCTCGGGGGGTGGGGTGCGGGGCGTCCTGACCGTTTCGAGGACTGCTCTTTGCCGTTCTCTTACGTCGGGACGGGACCGTATCGTCGCAACGTGAGCGTAGGGCTGTCTACGTCGGAACGCAACCGTTTCGTCGTAACGGCCTATGCTGGTCGGTATGACCACGAACGCCGACACAGCCGCGAGTGCCGCCACGCCCGCGCCTGCCGACGGGAAGGCCCCGCGTCGCCGGGCTCCCGCCGGTGCGGCCGTCCTGAGGGAGGATGTGACCGAAGCGATCCGCGCCGCCGTCTTCGAGGAGCTCGCGACCGTCGGGTACGCCCGGATGTCCATCGAGGGCATCGCCCGCCGTGCCGGGGTCGGCAAGACCGCGGTGTACCGGCGCTGGCGCTCCAAGCGTCACCTGGTGCTCGACCTGGTCTCTGCGATCGCCGTCCAGGGCCTGCCCGCCCCCGACACCGGCTCGCTGGAGGGTGACCTCCGCCTGCTCTACGAGGTCACCTCACGCGCCCTGCGGCACCCGGTCGCCGGCCAGATCATCCCCGACCTCCAGGCCGAGGCGGCCCGCAATCCCGAGATCGCGGACGCCCTTCAGAAGGCGCTGCGGGAGGGCCAGCAGGGCGTCGCGAGCGGCATCGTCGCGGCGGCCACCGCCCGGGGCGAGGTCCGCGAGGGCGCCGACCTCGACCTGGCCCTGGACCTGATGTCCGGCCCCCTGTACTGGCGAGCGGTCGTGGTCCGCGGCCCCAAACTCCCCAAGCCCTACCTGGCCACCCTGGCCCGCACGACGGCGGCGGCGCTCAAGGCGTTGTGATCCCGCCGGCGGGCGTCCGGGGCCCGTCGGCCAGCCGGCCGGCGAGCCCCGCGAGGTCGTCGGCCCGCAGGACCCGGCCGCCCGAGCCCGGCAGGGGGACGTGCAGGACTTCGGTCCACCGGCCCGGGATCGCGTCGTCCCCGTGCACGGCCCCGGCGAGGGCGCCCGTCACGGCGGCGACCGTGTCCGTGTCGCCGCCGAGGTCGACCGCCGCGCGCAGGGCGTCCTCGAAGGAGTCCGTCGTCCGCAGCGCCCACACGGCCGAGCCGAGACAGGGCCAGACCGCGCCGTTGAACTCGGTCGCCCTGTCCGGGTGCCAGTCGCCGGCGAGGACGGTCGCGTAGCGGGCGCGGTGGTCCGGGTGAACCGCGTCCAGGGTGTCGGGGAGCGCGGTGAGGGGATCGTGCCCGACCAGCGCGGTGCGGATCAGTTCGTGGAGGATCGCCGTGCCCTCCCAGGCCGCGCGGTCGCCGTGGGTGAGCGCGGCGATCCGGCGGGCGGCGGACATCGTGACGTCCCGGCCGCACGGGGCGAAGAACACGGCGGAGGTCGCCGCACGCATCAAGGAGCCGTTCCCTGCGGCGCGTTGGCTGACCTGGAAGTGCAGGGCGGAGGCGAGATCCCAGGGGTCGCCACCGGTGAGGACCGCTTCCGTCTGAAGGCCGATGTCCTTGGGCTCGGCTGCCGCCCACCGCCGGAACCCGTCGAAGACGTCCGGGAGTTCGAGGCCGCCGTGCCGGACCAGGGACTCGCCGACGACGACCGCCATCTGTGTGTCGTCGGTCGCCTCGCCGGGGTCCCAGCCACCGCCTCCGCACATCTCCCCGCCCTGTCCGGGAACGGGAAAGCGCCGCGTGAACGCCCCTTCCGGCCCGAACTCGAAGGGAGCGCCCAGCGCGTCACCCACCGCGGAGCCGAGGATCGTGCCGATGGCGGTCATGGGGTGAGCGTACGGGGTGACCCCCGGCCGGTTCGGGCACCGGTTCCGTCCGTACCGCCCGGGTGTGCCGCTCCGAACGGGGCTCCCGCCGGACGTCAGCCCCGCTCCGCCCCCGGATGGTGGCGGGTCCAGCCTGTCCAGGCCGAGGTGATCATGTCCTCGACGTCGTGGCGGGCCTTCCAGCCCAGTTCCGTGGTGATGCGGTCGGCCGAGGCGACGACGCGGGCCGGGTCGCCGGGGCGGCGGGGGGTGGTGACCGGGGGGCGGTCGTAGCCGGTGATCGCGTTGATGCGGTCGATCATCTCGCGGACCGAAACACCCTCGCCGCGGCCGATGTTGAGGGTCAGGTCGGTGCCGGGGGAGGCCTGTAGCGCGCGGGCCGCGGCGACGTGGGCCTCGGCCAGGTCGACCACGTGGATGTAGTCGCGGACGCAGGTGCCGTCGGGGGTGGGGTAGTCGTCGCCGAAGATGCGGGGCGGCGCGTGCTCCGTCAGCTTCTCGAAGACCATGGGGACGAGGTTGAAGACGCCCACGTCGGCCAGTTCGGGGCTCGCCGCACCGGCCACGTTGAAGTAGCGCAGGGACGCCGTGGACAGGCCGGTGGCGCGGCCCGTCGCGCGGACCAGCCACTCGCCCGCGAGCTTCGTCTCGCCGTACGGGCTCATCGGCACGCACGGCGTCTTCTCCGTCACCAGCTCTACGTCCGGCATGCCGTACACCGCGGCCGAGGACGAGAAGACGAACGCGGTCACGGACGCGGCGGTCACGGCCTCCAGCAGGACGCGCAGCCCCTCGACGTTCTCCCGGTAGTAGTGCAGGGGCAGGTCCACGGACTCGCCGACCTGCTTCTTCGCCGCCAGGTGGACGACCCCGGTGACCGAGTGCTCCGCGAGGGTCCGGGCGACCAGCTCGCCGTCCAGGGTCGAGCCGACCACCAGCGGCACGTCCGACGGCACCCGCTCGGCGATCCCGGTGGACAGGTCGTCGTAGACCACGGCGTCCTCGCCCGCCTCGCGCAGCGCGCGGACGACGTGCGCCCCGATGTAGCCGGCGCCGCCGGTGATCAGCCAGGTCATGTGGGCCGTCCCCTCGTCAGTGAGCCCGTGGTGCTTCGTCGCGCGTCCCCGTGTGGCCGCGCGTATCAGTGAAGCAGGCGGCCGACCCTGCGGCGCAGCACTTCGGTCATTCCTCTCCAACCGGACGTGGTGCGCAGGGCGAACGCGCCCGCGTGGGTCCGGTACGGCTGCAGGAAGAAGACGCTGCGGACGCCGTGGTGGACGTCCGGGACGGCGCGGCGGCGCAGCAGGCCGGGGCCGCCCAGCGCGTGCGCGGTCACCTCCCGGCTGGTCCCGTCGCGGAAGCGGAGGGTCAGACGCAGGTCCCAGGTGCCCGGCTCCAGCTCGGACAGCTCCACCGGCGTCTCCGTCGTCCACAGGTCCCCGTACCGGTCGCCCAGCAGCCGGGCCTCGGCGCGCGGGCCCGGACGGCCGTCCTCGCGGCGCGTGAACACCACCTCCACCGAGGCCGGACCGGCCTCGGCCATCCGGCCGTACAGCTCGTGCAGGCGCAGCCGCAGCCGGGTGCCCCGCGCGCGGACCCGCAGCTCCGCGTCGACGGCGGCCGGCAGCAGATGGGCCGGGCGTTCCAGGAAGTGCTCCAGGGTGACCTGGGGGAGGTCGGAGGACCAGACCGGGGTGCCGTCGGAGGCGCGGGCGTACGGGGGGAGCAGCCGGGCCGGGCGGGCCGCCAGCTCCCGCAGGCGGGGCAGGTCGCGCGGCCGGTGCGAGGCGAGCAGCACGCGGGCGAGGAGCCGGCCGGGGGCGCTCGGGTTGAGGGTGAGGTCGGCCGCGTCGAACGTCGACAGGTACGCGCGCGTGTGGTCCCACCAGGCGCGGCGGTAGGCGGCGGTGCGCAGTTCCAGCTCGCGGGTGTACATCCGCAGGTCGTGGTCGAGGAACTTGGCGTGCACGGCCCGCGCCAGCCGCTTCTCGCCCGCGCCGAGCAGGACCTCGTACGCCGCCCGGTTCGCCTCGGTGCGCGCACGCCAGTTGGAGACGTCCGCGCGGTCGAGCGAGATGGACAGCCGCTCGGCGTCGCGCCGCACGTGCCACACGTAGACGGTGTCCGGGATCAGCGCGACGCGCGGCGCGGCGGCCAGCACGCGCGCGGTGAACACGCAGTCCTCGTAGGGGTAGCGGCCGTCGGGGAAGCGGATGCCGTGCTCGCGCAGGAAGTCGGTGCGGTACAGCTTGTTGACGCAGAGCGTGTCGTGCGCGAGACGGGGGCGGCGGGACGGGTTGGGGAGCACGGCCGGGCCCGCGTAGAGCGCGCGCTCCCAGGGGATCTCGCGGCCCGACGGCAGCTCGCGTCGCACGCACAGCCCGGCCGCGACCTGGACGCCGTGCGCCTCGGCCGTGCCGAGCAACGCGTCCACCGCGCCGGGCGGCAGGACGTCGTCGCTGTCGAGGAACATCACGTACGGGGCGGTCGCCGCGTCGATGCCGTCGTTGCGCGGGCTGCCGCAGCCGCCGCTGTTGACGGCCCGGCGGATCACCTTCAGGCGCGGCTCCCCGGCCGCGAGGGTGTCGAGGAGGGCGGCGCTGCCGTCGGTCGAGCAGTCGTCGACGGCGATCACCTCGCGCACGGCGTCCCCCTGGGCGAGGGCGGAGCGCACGGCGTCCGCCACATGGGCGGCGTCGTCGTAGCCGATGACGACGACGTCGACCTTCGCGCGATGAGGGGTCATGAGTGCGGTCCACGGTCCGGATTCGGATGAGTTGCCGCAATTCTCCGTTAAGGGACGCTCAGTGTCCTGTCCGCGTTCCGGCGGGGGTGCGGCGCGCACCGCGTGTCAGGCGCTGCGGGATGCGGCCCGCCGCGGTCGGGGGCAGTCCGGACCGCCAGAGCCGTACGAGTGACAGGCCCGCCGCCGTGGCCAGCAGGCCGTTGCGCACGAGCATCAGCAGACAGCCCGTCCAGGTGCTGTGGATCACCTCGCCGTACATCGCCGGGTAGACGACCGTGCTGACCGCCGTCGCCGCCACGATCAGCGCGGCGACCGGGCGTTGGGTGGTGTGCCGCGAGGTCAGGCAGACGGCGGCCAGGCCCAGCAGCCACACCATGTACTGGGGGCTGATCACCCGGCTCGTCACCGTGAACAGCAGGACGGCGGCGAGCGCCGCGTCGTACGGGGTGGCCGCCGTCCAGTGCCGGGCCCGCACCCGCCACAGCAGCAGGATCCCGAACGCCGCGACGGTCAGGGCGAGCGAGCCGGCCGCGACCGAGCTGACGTACGGGCCGACGAACTCCATGGCGCCGTACTGGTAACGGGCCGTTCCCGGCCAACCGACGTGGCGCGCGAACCCCAGCACCGTGCCGCCGAGCGACTCGATCTGCACGCCCCGGCCGCCCTGCTGGCGCAGGAAGTCGAAGGGGTTGCTGAACGCCGCGGCGAGGACGGCGAGCAGCGCGGCGGCGGCGACCGCGGCCGACGTCCAGGCCTCGCGGGTGGTCCGGCCGCGGGGCGTGCCGATCAGCGCCAGCGCGGGCCACACCTTCACCAGGGCGCCCAGCGCTGCGAACACCCCGCCCGCGCGCGGCGACCGCGACAGCGCCAGCAGGGAGAGCACGGCGAAGGCGGTGACCTGCACGTCGTACCGGGCGAGCGGGATGTGCAGCAGCAGCGGCAGGGCCAGCACCCACAGCAGCGCCCCGCGCAGACTGCGGCCGGGCCGCCGTCCCGCGCGCGTGAGCGCGACGGTGATCACCAGGTCGGCCACGAGGGTGAGCGCCACGAACGCCGTGACGTACGTCAGCCACGGCAGCAGCGCGGGCGCCAGCAGCACGGGACCCGCGCCGGGCGGGTACTGCCACAGCCGGTCGCCCGCCGGGAACGCGCCGTGCGACAGGACGCCGTACCAGCGGAAGTAGAGATGTCCGACCTCGCGGGACACTCCGCCCCGGCCGAGGAGACGGAGGTCGTCGTGGGTGAGGAGCCACAGCATCAGGGCGCGGGTGGCGAGCCAGGCGGTGGCGAGGGCAAGCGGGCGGTGGTTCCTGAGGGCGCTCATCAAGGCCGGATCGTAAGCCGCATGGATGGGCTATTGCGGGCGATACGCCGTCAATACCGGCCAAAGGTTGTTTAATAGCAAAAAATTTGGCCCATGGTGTATGCGTGGTTCAGGCGGTCGGCAGCGGGGCGTCCGGAGACAGTGGCCGTTCTCCTGCCCGTGCTCGTGATGCTCGCGATCGGGCTCTGGGGACTCGACCGCGGCGCCATGTGGCGCGACGAGGCGGTGACGTTCCAGGTCGCCCGGCGCTCGGTGCCCCAGATCTGGCATCTCCTGCACACCGTGGACGCCGTGCACGGCCTGTACTACCTCGGCATGCACGCCGTCCTCGCCCCGTACCCCGGCGAGGTCGCCCTGCGCCTGCCGTCCGTCTGCGGCGCCGCCGCGACCGCCGGCCTGGTCGCCGCCCTCGGCGTCCGCCTGTGCCGGCCACGGGTCGGCCTGTGGGCGGGGCTCCTGTACGCCGTCACGCCCATGGCCGGACACTTCGCGCAGGAGGGCCGCTCCTACGCGCTCGTCGCCGCCGGCGCCGCGGGAGCGACCCTGCTCCTGGTGCGGGCCGTGGCGTCCGCGCGGCCGGGTCCCTGGTGGGCGTACGGCACCGCCCTCGCCGTCACCTGCCTGCTGCACGAGATGGCCCTGCTCCTGCTGCTCGCGCACGCCTGCACGCTGGCCCTCGCGCGCCTGCCGGTGCGCATCTGGCGACGCTGGCTCGCCGCCGCCGCGGGGGTGACCCTCGTCCTGTTGCCGCTCCTCCTGGTCTCGCGGGGGCAGTCCGCGCAGGTCGCCTGGCTGTCACGGACCGGGCTCCGCAGCGCGGAGCGGCTGCTGGACACGTTCACCGGCCCGGCCCACCTCGTGGTCCTGCCCTATCTCCTGCTCACCGCCCTCGCGTTCGTGCCCGGCCTGCCCCGCCGCGGCGCGCTCACGCTCCCGGCCGTCGCCCTGCCGCTCGCCGCGGTGCCGCCCCTGGTGCTGCTGACCGTGTCGCGCTGGTGGCCCCTGTACGACGAGCGGTACGTCCTGTACGCGCTCGCCGGGGCCCCGCTCCTCGCGGCGGCCGGAGCGGACCGCCTCACCGGGCTGCTGCCCCGGCTGGTGCCGCACGCGGTCCTCAGCGGCGTCCTCGGCGTCACCCTCGTCTTCGCCGTCCAGCTCCCGATCCTGCGCCAGGACCGCAGCCCCGACCGCCGCCCCGACAACCTCGCCGCGGTCTCCGCCGTCGCCCACCGTGAACTGCGCCCGGGTGACCCGGTGCTGTTCCTGCCCTCGCTGGCCCGGCGTGCGGCCCTGGCCTATCCCAAGGGCTTCCTGGGGATCCGCGACATCGCGCTGAGCGTCCCCGCCCCGGCCTCCGGCACCCTCTACGGGCGCGAGGCGGACGCCGCCGAACTGCGCCGCCGGCTGGCGGGACTCGACCAGGTGTGGGTGGTCGCCGAGCCGTTCGCGACGGTGCCCTCCTGGTATCCGGACAGCCCCGCCGAACGGGTCAAACTCGCCGTGGTCGACGAGCAGTTCGTGCCCCGCGAGCAGGTCGTCCGGCGCGGAGTGACGATGCGTCTCTACGTGCGCAGGCCTACGCCGGGCCTGGCGTTTCCGACCGAGCCGCCCGGTCGAGAGCGGCCGTCAGTCGGTCGAGCCGGTCCCGGAGCTCTCGGATCTCCTCCAGGTCCGCCCCGGTAGCCGCCGCGATCCGGCGCGGCACGGACACCGCCCGCTCCCGCAGGGCGCTGCCCTCCTCGGTGAGCCGCACCTGCACGGACCGCTCGTCGCGCGTGCTGCGCTCCCGCAGCACGAGACCCGCCGCCTCCAGCCGCTTCAGCAGCGGCGACAGCGTTCCCGAGTCGAGCCGCAGATGCTCGCCGAGCCGCTTCACGGGCAGCTCGCCGTGCTCCCACAGCACCAGCATCACCAGGTACTGCGGGTAGGTGAGCCCGAGGTCCTTGAGGATCACCCGGTACACACCGCCGAAGGCGCGCGAGGCTGCGTGCAGCGAGAAGCAGATCTGCTGGTCGAGGCGGAGGAAGTCCCCGTCGGAGGGGGCCGGGGAGATCGGCGCGGGTGTCGCGGTCATGTTCCCAGGATAGCTCGTGCGAGCCATTAAGTTGTGCACAACTGAATTGCGTGCTCTAATTCTGGTCGTGGGGTCGCCGGACCGGCAGCCCCGCCAAGGAACCGACTTGAGAGGGATGGTCCTCATGGACACGCTCTACACCGCAGTCGCCACCGCCACCCACGGCCGCGACGGCCGTGCCGTGAGCTCCGACGGCAAGCTCGACCTCCAGCTGGCGATCCCGGTGGAGATGGGCGGCAGCGGGCAGGGCACCAACCCCGAGCAGCTCTTCGCCGCCGGTTACGCCGCCTGTTTCGCGAGCGCCCTCGGCGTCGTCGGCCGCGCCGCGAAGGTCGACGTCTCCGAGGCCGCCGTGACCGGCGAGGTCGGCATCGGCAAGCAGGGCGAGGGCTTCGGCCTGGCCGTCACGCTCCGCGTCGAGCTGCCCGACACCGTGGACGAGGCCACCGGCCGCAAGCTGGTCGAGCAGGCCCACCAGGTCTGCCCCTACTCCAACGCCACCCGCGGCAACATCCCGGTCGAGCTCGTCATCGAGTAGTCGTCGCCCGCGGCGGCGCGTCACCGGGCGGTACGAACCCCGGGGCCGGCCGCCGCGCCGGTGGCTCCGCCGCCTGCCGCGGCCGTGTCCCCGACCGGAGCGGCTCCCGTGCCGACCCGGGCCAGCACCTCCCCGGTCTCCCGGCTCCACGCCACCACCGTCGCCTCCTCGGGAACCCGCCGCCAGCGCGTCAGCAGCAGCCAGCGGACGTGGTACCGGCGGGCGACGGAGGTGCGTTCGGCCCGTGTCGAGGCCGGGTCGAGATAGGCGCGGACCGCCGCGACCCGCCGCCGCCGCTCACCCTCGTCGAGGGCGGGGTCGGGCCAGGCGGGCGCGGCGAGGTCCGGGCCGTAGCCCGCGATCAGGTGCACCGCGTAGTACCCGTCGGTGATGACCGCCTCGCCGGGCCTGATGTGCCGGGCCGCCCAGTCGTACGTGGGCCAGCGCGGCGGCTGGTCGAAGCCGACCGGGTCGAGTGCGCGCGGCACGACCGCCCCCGCCTGCACGGTGAGGAACCCGGTCAGCGCGGCGCAGGCCGCCACCCACCCCAGCAGCCGCCGCCCCCGGCCCCACGGTCGCGGCGCCGCCAGCTCCACCCCGAGCGCGAACTGGAGCGGCACGAGCGTGAGCCCCAGGATCCTGCCGTACGTGTAGTGCCCGCTCGCCCAGCCGTAGGCGACCACCGCGCAGTCCAGTACGAACAGCAGCACCAGCGGATCGCGCCACCCGCGGCCGCCGTGCCGCCGGGCGCTCCGGGCCCGCAGCCACAGTGCGGGCAGCCCCGCCGGCGCCAGCCAGAAGTGCCCGGGCATCCCGTCGTACAGCCGCTCGTGCATGGCGTCCACGCTGCGGTCACCGGTCAGTGCGAGGACGTCGAAGTAGGGCCAGGCGTACGCGACGAGGAGTGCCACCGCGCCCGTCAGCAGCCACCGGCCCACGACGGCCGGACGCCGGCCGCGCCGGGAGCCCGCCACGAACGCCACGGCTCCGAGCGCCGCCGCGATCGCGGTGATCGGATGGACGAGCAGGATCAGCCCGTACAGCCCGCCGAGCGCCGCGTACCCCCACCAACTGCTGAGACCGGCCGGGCCCACGAAGCGGACCGGGCCGCCGGTCGTCCCCGCGGCGCGCGTGGCCGTGAGCGCCCAGGCCCAGAAGGTCAGTCCGATGGCGAACGTCGACGGATAGCCCAAATTGCCCGTCATCGACATCAGCCCGAGATAGCCGCTCCACCAGGCCCGCTCGGTGCCCCAGAGCAGCACCATCGCGAACAGACAGAGGACCGGTGCCCACGGCCGGGGCGTCAGCGTCCGCACGAAACGGCCGACGCCGGTCAGCAGCACCAGCAGGTTCACCGGTCCGGACAGCCGCACGACCGCCCAGCCGCCGAGCCCGGTCAGCCGCGCGAACGCGCCCTGCGCCACCGCGTACGGCGAGTAGTACGGGCTGCCCGCGCCCGGCAGGTCCGCCATCGGGTGCAGCGGATGGAGCAGATGGGCCCGCAGGCGCTCGACGACCGCCGCGTGCTGCCCCGCGTCGCAGCACAGCGGGACACGCCAGTAGGCGAGCGTCACCACCAGCCAGAACAGGCCGCCGAACAGCTGATACGGCGTCGGACGCCAGGTGCCGCCGCCGCGCAGCGCGGTCGCGCCCCGGACGGCCCCCCGCCGGGCGAGGACATCGGCGCTCACCGGGCGGGGAAGGCGGGCTCTGCGGTTTGTGGCATCTGCCGTATATGCCCGCCAAGGTCGGGCCGCTAGCCCAAGATCACCTCATCGGGCGACCTCGGCGTCCCGCCGGGCGGGCCCCGGCACCGCGCCGGTGAGCGCCCGTCCGCCCGGACGGACGACCGCGTCCAGGAGCAGCGGCAGGCCGACCACCGGGAGCAGCCACAGCAGCACGATCAGCCGGTCGCCCCAGATGTTGATGTCCGGGTGCCCGGCCTGGTTGAGCACCCCGGTGAACGCCGCCGCCAGCAGGAAGGGCGCGAAGGCGCGGTGTCGGCGCAGCGCCCCCCACCCGGCCGTCAGCACGGCCGCCAGGAACAGCGGCTCCCACAGCTGCCGGCGCAGCCACTCGATCCAGAACGCGGTCTCCAGATGGAAGAACTCCGGCCAGGGCCGGGCCCGGTCGGGACGGGCGAAGTGCCCGGTCAGCAGGTCCTGGAGGCTCTCCGACTCGGAGGGGTAGTGCAGCACCTTCGCGAGCAGCACGGTGCCGAGCGCCGCGCAGCCCGCCACCAGGCCGAGCGTCCGCAGCGGCCCGTCCCACCGCCGCCGGCGCGCCAGGTGCAGCGCGCAGACGGCGGCCAGGCACAGGCCGAGGAAGAGCGCCTGCGAGTGCTTGACCGTGAAGAGCACGGCCAGCGAGCCGCCCGCCAGCCAGGTCCCGGCCCGGGGGCGGCCCTCCAGGATCAGCGCGCAGCCCCACAGCGCCGCCAGGGTCACCGTCATCATCAGGCCCTCGGTCATCGGCCGCATCGCCGTGGTCCCGCACGGCAGGACGTAGAACAGCGCCTGACCGGTCAGGGCCGCGCCGGTGGAGGCGCGCAGGGTCCGCAGCACGAGGAAGACGAGGACGCCCCCGGCCACGGTCACGAGGACGCTCGACGCCCACAGCCCCCACGTCACCCCGAGCAGCGTCACGAACGGGACCAGCAGCACCGGATAGCCGGGCCGCACCTCGAAGATCCGCATGAAGCGGGGCGGCATGAACGGCACCGTGCGGCCGACGGTCTGCCCGGCCGCGAGCCGCGCGGACACCCCCCGCCACTCGGCACGACGGCACTCCTCGATCACCCGCCGCGTCGGACTGGCGCGGTGGAAGCGCACCACGTCGACGGCCTGGTTGCGGCGGGCGACGGACGCCTTGCTCGCGCACGCGTAGTCGATCGTCCGGGCGGCCGCCTCGTGCTTGCTGTCGCCGCTCAGACTCAGCGCGTACGACAGGTAGTTCTTCGTGTCGGGGGTGTCCCGGCCGGTGACGTTGGCGAGCTGGAGCACGGCGAAGACCGCGGCGATCACCACCACCCACCCGCGTGCCGACCGCGGTCGGCGCGGCGCCCGCGTCCAGGAGCGCGGGCCGCGCGCGGTCGTCGGGGTGTTCACGAGGACGCGAGGACGTCGTGTCCCGCCTGCGCGGGGACCGCGACGGCCGGGGCCGGGGCCTCGGGCCGCTCGCCGAGCATCAGGGTCCGCACCACCCGCTCGGCGGCCCTCCCGTCGTCGAACTCGCAGAACCGCGCCCGGAATCCGGCCCGCAGCCGCGCCGCCTCCGCGTCCCGCCAGGATCCCGACGCGAACAGCCACGCCAACTCGCGCTGCGTGCCCGCGACATGGCCCGGCGCGTCCGAGGTGACGTCGAAGTAGACGCCCCGGCTCGCCGCGTACGCGCCCCAGTCGTCGGCGAGCAGCACGATCGGCCGGTCGAGGTTGGCGTAGTCGAACATCAGGGCCGAGTAGTCGGTGACCAGGGCGTCGGAGGCGAGCATCAGGTCCTCGACGGACGGCTCGTCCGTCGCGTCGACCAGCACCCCCCGCCGGTGGAGCTCGGCCAGGCCCATCCCGCGCGCCGGACCGTCCGCGAGCGAGGGGTGCAGCCGTACGACCAGGGTGTGGCCGTCTCCGAGATCCTCCGCGAACCGGGCGAGGTCGAGTCGGTCGGCATGCCCGCCGCGCACGTAGTCGCGGCGCGTCGGCGCGTACAGCACGACCCGGTTCTCCGCCGGGATGCCGAGACGGGTGCGGACCGCGGCGCCGGCCCCCTCCTCGGAGCGGGCCCGCACGAGGACGTCGTTGCGCGGGCTGCCGGTACGCAGCGACGTGAAGTGGCAGGGGTAGGCGCGGTCCCAGACCAGCTCGGAGTGGCGGTTGGCGACCAGGCTGTAGTCCCAGCGGTCGGCGCGGCGCAGCATCTGCGGCACGTCGAAGCCCTGCCGGGCACCCGGCTTGTGCAGCAGGTCCGCGGCCATGAACTTCAGCGGGGTGCCCTGATGGGTGTGGATGTGGACGCTGCCGGGCCGCTTCACCAGGGAGCCCGGCCAGTTGACGTTGTTGACGAAGTACGTGGCCCGCGCGGTCACCCGCCGGTAGCGGGGCGAGTCGAGCAGCACGTGCTCGGTGCCCGGCGGCAGCAGCGCCGCCTGCTCCTCGTCGCGGACGACCCACACGCCCCGGATGTGCGGGGCGAGTTCACGCGCGGCCGTGTACACGGCCGCGGGGTCGCCGAGGACGCCGCGGTGCGAGAACGCCGAGTACACCGCCAGGTTCGGGTCCAGCGGGCGGTGTTCGTGCAGCGTCGACAGGCCGCGCTTCACCCGCACGGTCGCCGCCCTGCGCACCTGCTGCCCGCGCCGGCTCAGCTCCCGTCCGGCCCGCACGGCCTGCCGCCGCAGCCGGTACCGCGTGAACCCGCCCTCCAGTACGCGCAGTTCGGGCGGCACGGCACCGCTGCGGTGCTTGCGGAACAGCGCGGCCGTCAGCCGGAAGAACTCGGCCTTGTCGCCCTCCGGCAGCCGGTCCGGCTTGGAGAGGATGTCGAGACAGTGCTCGCCCATCTTGTGGTGCAGGTACGGGCGCCAACTCGACAGCTCGGGCCGGGCGTCGACGAACGCGAAGACCCGCTCGTACTGGTCGTGGATGTCGAAGTGCTTGCGGCTGGTGGTGGACAGGATGTTGCCCTGGCGGCGCTGCCGGTAGGCGAGGCAGATCCGGTCCAGCGCGGCGATCCGCCGGGCGCTGAGCATCACCGGGAACGTCCACGGGGTGTCCTCGTAGTAGCCGGGCGGGAAGGCGAAGCCCTCCTGCTCGACGAACCCGCGCCGGTAGACCTTGTTCCACACCACCATCAACAGGTCCAGGATCTCTGGGTGTTCGGCCGCCGAGAAGGTCCCCGGGCCGGCTTCCGCGAGCACCCGGGCGAGCACGTTCCTGCGGGTGCCGCCCCACCAGTAGGTGCGGGCGTAGTCGAAGACCAGCACGTCCGGGTCCGCGGTCTCCTCCAGCCGGTCGGCGACGGCGCGCAGCGCCCCCCGCGTGAGGGTGTCGTCGCTGTCGAGGAAGAACAGGTAGTCCCCGGTGGCCAGGGGCATGCCCGCGTTGCGCGCGCGGCCGAGCCCCACGTTCTCCGGCAGGTGCAGCACCCGCACGCGCGGGTCGCGGTCCGCGTACTCGTCGAGGATCGCTCCGCAGCCGTCCGGCGAGCAGTCGTCGACGGCGATCACCTCGAGGTCCGTGTACGACTGCTCCAGGACCGAGTCGAGACACTCGCGCAGAAAGCCCTGCACCTTGAAGACGGGAACGATGATGCTGAAGCGGGGCACGTCAGCTCCTTACGAGGGTGGACGCGGCGGGAGCCGGGCGGCGTTCGGCGAGCGGCAGGACGGGCGGGATCGCCTCGGGAGGTTCGCCCAGCAGCACCCTGCGGACGACCCGCTCGGCGGCCCTCCCGTCGTCGAACTGGCAGAACCGCTCGCGGAACCGGGCCCGCAGAGCCGTCGCCTCCGGGTCGGCGTACGAGCCGTCGGTGAAGAGCGCGGCCAGTTCGCCGGGGGTGCGCGCGACCCGGCCCGGCGGCTCCTCCATCACGTCGAAGTAGACGCCCCGCGTCTCCCGGTAGACCTCCCAGTCGTCCGCGTACACGACGACCGGACGGTCCAGGTTGGCGTAGTCGAACATGATCGACGAGTAGTCCGTGATCAGCGCGTCCGCGGCCAGGCAGACGTCCTCGGAGGAGCGGTGCCCGGTCACGTCGATGATCCGTCCCGAGCCGCGCCCACTGCCCTCGTCGTAGAAGTAGTGGGCCCGCAGCAGGACGACGAACTGTTCCCCGACCGCCTCGCAGAAGGCCTCCAGGTCGAGGCGCGACTCGAAGCCGGTGCTGTGGTCGCGGTGCGTGGGGGCGTACAGCAGGGCCGTCCGCCCCTCGGGCACCCCGAGGCGCTCACGGACCCGGGCCACGTCCTCGGCGGTCGCCGTGCAGTACACGTCGTTGCGGGGATAGCCGTACTCCAGGGCCTCGTAGCCGCCGGGGAAGGCCCGCTCCCACATCTGGGTCGAGTGCCGGTTGGAGGAGAGGTTGTAGTCCCAGCGGTCCACCCGGGACAGCAGCTTGGTGAAGCTGCCGGTCGCGGCGGCCACCACCGGATACGTCGACTGGTCGACGCCCATCTTCTTCAGCGGGGTGCCGTGCTGCGTCTGGACGTGCACGCTGCCGGGCCGTTTGACCACGGCGTCCGCGAAGTTGGCGTTGTTGACCAGGTACTTGGCGCGGGCGAGCACCTCCCAGGCGCGCCTGCTGCCGATCACCGCGTGCTCGACGTCCTTCGGCACGGCGTCCACCGCGTCCGGCTCCACCAGGAACACCGAGCGGATGTGCGGGGCGAGTTCACGCGCCTTGGCGTGGATCGCGGCCGGGTTGCAGGCGTACCCGCGGCCCCAGTACGCGCAGTACACGGCGAGGTTCTCGTCCAGCGGGCGGCGCAGCTGGGCCGCGTAGAAGGCGCGGGTGCGCAGCATCCTCGGGCGCGGTACCCGCCGGACCGCACCGGCCGCGGCCCGGTTGGCGCCGCGCAGGGCACGGAACGCGCTGTAGGCGCCCGTCGCGAGCAGCCGGTGCTGCACGCCGAGGCTGCCTCCCGGCACGCGGTAACCGGCCGGGCGGTGGCGCCGGTAGAGCCGGCCCGCCCGGCGGAAGAAGGCCCGGCGGCGGCGCGCCGGCACCCGGGTGGGATGCGCGGCCGTCTTCAGGACCAGGGTGAAGAGCTGGCCGAACAGCGCCTTGGGCCGGGCGGCGGGCACCGTCTGTTCGGCCACCCGGGTCAGCACCCGCTCGACCTGGTCGAGGAGTTCGAAGTGGTGCTCGCCCGGGGCGTTGAGCCGGCTGCCCTGGCGGCGCAGATGGTGGCGTACGCAGACCGTGCGCAGCACGGCCGTCCGCTCGGCGGCCACCGTCACCAGCCCGCCCCAGCCCGCGTCGGTGAAATGCCCTTCCGGGAAGGTGAGTTCGCGCTCGACGAGGAAGGCGCGACGGTAGGCCGCGCTCCACGCCGGCACGTGCACGCCGAGGACCTCGGGGGCCTTGTCGAGCGGCGGTGTGCTCGGCTCGCCCTCCCACCAGTGCACCCGCTGGTGCCCGAAGTACAGGACGTCCACCCCGGCCGGCAGGGCCGCGTCCAGCGCGGTGAGCGCGCCCGGGGCCAGCTCGTCGTCGCCGTCGAGGAAGAGCACGTAGGTGCCGGTCGCCGCCGCGATCCCGGCGTTGCGGGCCCCGCTCAGCCCGCCCGACGGCGGCGAGTGGACGGGCGCCACCCTCGGGTCGCGGGCGGCGTACCCGGCGGCGACCGCCGCGGCCGGTGAGTCCGGCCCGTCGCAGACCGGGATCAGCTCGACGTCGCCGAAGGACTGGGTGAGGACCGAGTCCAGTGCGTGGGACAGTCGCCCGGCGACTCCGAAGGTGGGCACGATGACGCTGAAGCGGGGCATTCTGTTCTTTCTCTCAAGGGGCGCCGAACGGGGGTTTCATCGCCCGGGGCGCCCGGTCGGCCGCCACGTGGTGGGCCGGGTGGGCGTGGGTCGCGACGGGCTGGAGGGCACGCGGACTCCGGTTCAGAGCTGCTCGGGCAGGGGGAGGGCACCGCCCGGCGCCGGGACGGCCGCGAGCGGCGCGGCGGGAGCGACCTCCGGCGGGGCGGAGCCCACCGTGCGGGGAGGCGCCGCGACGGCCGAGGGGACCGGGTGCCGCTCCGCGAACGGGATGAACGACGGCAGCCCCGCCGTCTCCCCGAGGACCACGTGCCGCACCACCCGCTCGGCGGCGCGCCCGTCGTCGTACGGGCAGAACCGCTCGCGGAACGCGGCCCGCAGTTGCGAGGAGCGCGAGCCCCGCCAGTGGCCGGTCGCGAAGATGTCGATCAGTTCGTCCTCGCTGCGGGCGACCGCGCCCGGCGGGAAGGCGCGCAGGTCGAAGTAGGTGCCGCGGGCCGCCTCGTACGCCTCCCAGTCGTCGGCGTGCACGACGATCGGCCGGTCCAGGCCCGCGTAGTCGAACATCAGGGACGAGTAGTCGGTGACCAGCGCGTCCGAGGCGAGGCACAGCGACTCCACGCTCGGATGGTCCGACACGTCGATGAGCCGGCCGGCCGGGGCGTCGGTGAGCGGCGCCCCGTAGCGGTGGTGGGCGCGTGTGAGGATCACGAACCGCGGCCCCAGCTGCCGCAGCACCCGTTCCAGGTCCAGGGTGCGGCGCTGGCCGCTCCGGTAGTCGCGGTACGTCGGCGCGTACAGCACGGCGACGGCGCCCTCGGGGATGCCGAGCGACGCGCGCAGCCGTGCCACGTCCGCCGAAGTCGCCTGCTGGAACACGTCGTTGCGCGGCATCCCGTACTCCAGCGTGGCGTACGAGGAGGGGAAGGCGCGCTCCCAGACCAGCGTGGAGTGGCGGTTGGCGGACAGGCAGTAGTCCCACGTGTCGACGCCGCGCAGCAGCTCGGCGAAGTCCGTGCCGCGCGCGGCGGCCGGGCGGTCCTGGAGGTCGAGGCCCATGTGCTTGAGCGGCGTCCCGTGCTGCGTCTGGATCACCACCTGGCCGGGCCGCTTCACCAGGTGCCGGTCGAAGTCGACGTTGTTCACGAGGTACTTGGAGCGGGCGAGCGCCGTCCAGTAGCCGGCGGTCCCGGGGGACAGTCGGCCGGTGGCGGCCGGGATCGTGTGATGGTGCTCGACATCGGCGATCCACGTGGTGCGCACGTGCGGCGCGTACGTGCGGAACGCCGACTCAAGGGCGCCCGGGTTGCAGCCGTGTCCGCGGCCTCCGTGGCTGGAGAACACCGCGCGGTCGGCGCGCAACGGGAGCCGGAGCTGCACGCGGTAGTGCAGTCGGAGCGTCGCGGTCCGTGCCGAGCGGCGCAGCGCGCCGGTCAGCCGCACGGCTCTCTTCCGGGTCCGCGACAGGAGCGAGAGCAACCGGTACGTGCGGTGCGTGCCGAACCTGACCAGCGCGTGCCGCAGCGGCAGACGCAGCCCGGCCGGGGAGCCCGGCACGCGGTAACGCCGGTAGTGGTCACGGGCCTTGCGCAGGAACTCGGCCCGCGCGCCGCGCGGCAGCCGGTCCCGCTTCACGAACACCGTGGAGAAGTGGTCGACCATGCGGCGGAACAGCAGCGGGCGCCACCGCTCCAGCTCCGGGTGCGCGGCGACGTGCGCGAACACCCGGTCGTACTGCTCGAAGACGTCGAAGTGCTTGCGGCTGCTGGTGCCGAGGATGCTGCCGTGCCGCCGCTGGCGGTAGTGCACGCACACCCGGTCGAGCGTGGCGATCGACTCGGCGGACATCATCGCCGGATACGTCCAGGGCGTGTCCTCGTAGTACCCGGGCGGGAAGGTGAGGCCCTCGCGCTCGACGAACTCCCGGCGGTACGCCTTGTTCCAGACCACCATCAGCAGCCGGAGCAGCCCGGGCCGTTCGGTGAGCCGGAAGGGCGCCGGGCCCTCCTCGGTCAGCTCCGCCGCGAGCTGGTTCCGCCGGACCTCGCCCGACCAGTAGGTGCGGGCGTAGTCGTAGACCAGCACGTCCGGTTCGGCGGTCTCCTTCAGCCGGTCGGCGATCGCGTGCAGCGCGTCCGGGGTGAGGGTGTCGTCGCTGTCCAGGAAGACCAGGTAGTCGCCGGTGGCGCGTTCGATCCCCGCGTTGCGGGCGCGGCCGAGTCCCACGTTCTCCGGCAGGTGCACCGGGAGCACCCGGGCGTCGCGGGCCGCGAACTCGTCGATGATCGCCCCGCACGCGTCGGGCGAACAGTCGTCCACCGCGATGAGTTCGAGGTCCGGACACGACTGTTCGAGCACCGATTCGAGGCACTCGTGCAGGTACGCCTGAACCTTGTACGCGGGGACGATGACACTGAACCGGGGCACGGGACATCCATGGGTCGGCGCGGGCATACCTGCCCGGGAACGGCCGAAGGGGTGACTTGGTTACGCCAGATGTGGCATACGGGGGATGTCCGGTGAACGGCGAGGGGCGGACCGGTGTCCGGCCCGCCCCTCAAGTGTGCTGGCAACCTGCTTATTTGACCGCGCCGGCCATCACGCCGGACACGAACTGCCGCTGGAACGCGAAGAACACGGCGAGCGGGATCACCATCGAGATGAAGGCGCCGGGCGCGAGCACGTCGATGTTGTTGCCGAACTGGCGTACCTGCGTCTGGAGCGCGACCGTGATCGGCTGGCTGCCCGAGTCGGAGAACACCAGCGCGACCAGCATGTCGTTCCACACCCACAGGAACTGGAAGATCCCCAGGGAGGCGATGGCGGGCCCGCCGAGCGGCATCACGACCCGCGTGAACAGGCGTAGTTCGCCCGCCCCGTCCAGCCGGGCGGCCTCCAGCAGTTCCCGGGGTATCTCCGCGAAGAAGTTCCGCAGCAGGAACACCGCGAACGGCAGCCCGTACCCGACGTGGAAGAGGACCACGCCGATGATCGAGCCGAAGATGCCGATCTTCCCGAAGAGTTCGGCGATCGGGATCAGCGCCACCTGCACGGGCACCACCAGCAGACCGACCACGCCGAGGAACCACCAGTCACGGCCCGGGAACTCCATCCAGGCGAAGGCGTAGCCGGCGAGCGAGCCGATCACCACGACGAGCAGGGTCGCGGGCACCGTGATCAGTACCGTGTTGAGCAGCGAGTTGGTGATGTCGCTGTTCTCCAGGAGCTTCTGGTAGCTGTCCACGGTGAGCTGCGAGGGCGCGCTGAAGACCTTCCACCAGCCGCTCGCGCTCATGTCCTCCGGCTTGCGCAGCGAGGACAGCAGCAGCCCGAGCGTGGGCACCAGCCAGAACAGACCGACCAGGAGCAGGAAGACGCGCAGGACACCGCTGCTGACGGCGCCCGCGATCCGTGAACCGAGCGACCTCCGGGCCGTCTTCGCCTCGGGTGCGGTCGCCGTCTTCGTGAGACTTCCGGCATGGGCCGTCATCGCCGCACCTCCCGCCTGAGCCTGCGGACATTGAAGAGCATCACCGGGATCACGAGCAGCAGCAGGAACACCGCGATGGCGCTCGCGATGCCCGGCTGGTCCTCCGCGAAGCCCTTGCGGTACAGCTCCAGGGCCAGCACGTTGGCGTCGTCCTGGGAGGAGCCCGGAGCGATGATGAACACCAGGTCGAACACCTTCAGCACGTTGATCATCAGCGTCACGGCGACCACCGCGAGGACCGGCGCGAGCAGCGGCACCGTGACCCGGCGGAACACCTGCCACTCGTTCGCCCCGTCGACCCGGGCCGCCTCCAGCAGCTCACGCGGCATGCCCGCGAGCCCCGCCGCGATCAGCACCATCGCGAAGCCCGCCCACATCCAGATGTACGAGCCGATGATGGCCGGTGTGACGAGCGACGGGCCGAGCCAGTCGAGGCCGTTGTACGGCTCCTTGAAGTTGTCAGCCGGGAGCCGCAGCAGGGCCCCGTCGGCCTTGCCCGAGAGGGTGAACGTGCCGTCGTCGCCGACCTTCGCCGAGTCGACGACCTTGCCGTCCTTGACCGCCTCGATCTGCATCCCCGAGTAGCCCAGCTCGCTCGGGTCGACCTGGCCGAGCCTGCCCACGCCCTTGCCGCGGGTGAAGTCCTGCCAGGCCGTGCCGGTGACCCTGCCGGGGTCGGTGGCCGCCTGCACCGCCTTCTTGGCGCTGTCCGGCATCTGGTCCGGGGCGACGCCCACCAGTGGCAGGGAGACGGACTGTCCGGCCCGCACGGCGTCCCGGGTGACGAAGCCGCCCTGGTCGGGTTTCAGGGGCGACTCCCGGCCGGGGTGGGCCTTCGGGAACGCCGACGACGAGGCGAAGGTGTCGTGCACCCCCACCCACACGGCGTTCGCGATGCCCTTGTCCGGGTCCTGGTCGTACACCAGCCGGAAGATGATGCCGGAGGCGAGCATCGAGATCGCCATCGGCATGAAGACGACCAGCTTGAACGCCGTTCCCCAGCGCACCCGTTCGGTGAGCACCGCGAAGATGAGGCCCAGCGCGGTCGCGACCGTCGGGGCGAACACCACCCAGATGATGTTGTTCTTCAGCGCGGTGCGGATGCCGTCGTCGCTGAACAGCGCCTTGTAGTTGTCGATCCCGGCGAACCCGTCGCCCGACTGGTCGTAGAAGCTGCGCACGACCGAGTACCCGATCGGGTAGACCACGAGCGCGCCGAGCAGCACCAGGGCGGGCAGCAGGAAGAGCGCTGCCACGGTCCTGCGGGTGCCGGTCACGCTCTTGCGCTTACGGGCCGGGGGCACCGGTGCGGTGCCCCCGGCCGTTGCCGACGTCATCGCCGGATCAGCCCTTGTAGGCCGCTGCGGCGTCGGACTCGAGCTTCTTCTGGGCCCCCGCGACGTCCTTCGGGTTCTTCAGGAAGTCCTGCAGGTCCTTCCACTCGCCCTTGCCGGGCGTACCGCCGAACGACTGCGGGGCCTGGTCGGACATGTCGAAGCGGAAGTCGTCGCCGGCCGCGATCAGCGCCTTGGCCATCTTCTGCTGGACCGCGTTCGGGTAGGCGGACAGCGCCACGCTCTTGTTCGGCGACAGATAGCCGCCGAGCTTGGCCTGGATGGTCGCCGCGTCGGGAGACGCCAGGAACGTGACGAGCGCCTGGGCCGCCTTGGAGTCCTTCAGGACGACAGCGGCGTCGCCACCGCTGACCACCGGCGGCTTGGAGCCGACCGCCGGGAACGGGAACACCTTCGCGTCCGTCCCGATCTTCGCCTTGGTCTCCGCGATGTTGACGGCCACGAAGTCGCCCTCGAAGACCATGCCCGCCTTGGGCTGGTCGCCACCGGTGAACGTCTGCGTCACCGAGGCCGGGAACTCTGTCTGGAGCGCGCCGTCCGGGCCGCCCGCGATGAGGTTCTTGTCGCCCCAGATCTGGGCGAGCGTGGTCAGCGCGTCCTTCACGGACGGGTCCGTCCACTTGATCTTGTGCTGGGCGAGCTGGTCGTACTTCTCCGGGCCCGCCTGGGAGAGGTAGATGTTCTCGAACCAGTCGGTGAGCGTCCAGCCGTCCGCGCCGCCCACCGAGACCGGAGTGACACCCGAGTCGTAGACGGTCTGCGCGGTGGTCAGGAAGTCCTTCCAGGTCTTGGGCTCCTTGGCCCCCGCGTTCTCGAAGACCTTGGCGTTGTACCAGACCAGCGACTTGTTGGCGGCCTTGTAGTAGACGCCGTACTGCTTGCCGTCGACCTTGCCGAGGTCCTGCCAGCCCTGGGCGTAGTTCTTGGCCAACTGCGCCTGGGCGTCCGGCCCCACGGGCTTGGCCCACTTCTTGTCGACGGCCTGCTTGATGGCGCCGACCTGGGGGAGCATCGCGACGTCCGGCGGCGCGCCACCGGCGATCTTCGAGCCGAGGAAGTTGATGATCGGGTCCTGCGCGGGTACGAACGTGACCTTCGCGCCCGTGCGCTTCTCGAACTCCGCCAGCACCTTCTTGAAGTTGGCCTGTTCGGCGCCGGTCCAGACGGCGGCGACCTCCAGGGTGTCGCCGTCGAGCTTGGGCAGGGTCACCGAGCCGGTGTCACTGCTCTCGGTGGCCTTGCCCCCGTCGGTTCCCTTGTCCTTGCCGTCGTTGTCGCCGCCGCACGCGGTGAGCGTGAGCGCCCCCGCGACGAGCGCGGCAGCGGCGGCCTGTGCGGTCCTGCGTGAGCGGTGCGTGGCGTGATCGGTCGACCTGCGTGTACGAAGAGTGCTGCGCATCAGTGCCCCGTTCTCCGTTCTGCGTTCCTCGTTGAACGTCCGAACAGCTGTCCCGTGCGCTCCGGTCTACGCCTGGTCGCTCAAGGGCGGCAAGAGCGCCGGTACTGTCAAGTGAGCGATCGTGATTGGGTCGTGACGTCGGGCACACCGGCGCGAGACCCGAACAGACCTCGCGAACAGGGCACTTGAGGGCGGGCTCCGCGGACCGGAAGCGCCGCTCGGGATCGGTCCGGGGCCGGACCGATCCCCTCGGTTCCGCTAGAGCAGCGACGGCACCTCGGCGGCGGAGACGGAACGCGCCGCACGCTCCAGCGCGCTGGCGAGCAGGGCCAGGTCCGTCGGGCCGTTCCCCAGCTCGCGGACCGGGCGGCGGGCCGGCGGGTCGCCCATGCGGTGCCACTCCAGGGGGACGACCGTGGGGCGCAGCGTCGCCGTGCGGGGGATGCGCCCCGTGACGCGGCCGCCCTGGAAGGGCGTCTCCCGCCCGTCCGGGCGCAGCAGCCGCCCCCGCCCGGGGGCGGGTTCGTCCGGTCCCGGTGCCGGTGCTTCGAGGGTGACGCGCAGCGCTGCGGAACGCGCCAGCTCCGACCCCGCCGTCCGTCCGTCCACCGCGGACGCCGCCACGAGGTGCACCCCGAGCCGGTCGCCCTCGCGGGCCACGGCCTCCAGTGCCCGCACGACCGAACCGGCCGCCGGGCGTCCTGGGGACCCCAACGGCGGTGACAGCAGGGCGTCCAGGTCGTCGACGACGACGACCAGACGGGCCAGCGGCGGCCCCGGCTCGGTCTGCCGGCGGGCCGCGGCGGGTCGCAGCCGCAGCGTCGAACTGGACGGCGTGTCGAGGTCGGCGGCGCCGGTGGACGGCCTTGTGCCCGCAGCCGGGCCGGGCGCGCGCTGGGCGACCAGCCGGCCGGACACCGCCTGGCCGGTGTGCCACTCGGCGAAGCCGAGCCGGCCGAGCAGCTCGGACCGCCGCTTCAGTTCGGCGCTCAGGGACTGCGCGAACTCCCGCATGCGCACGGGGTCGTTGGCCGTCAGGTGCGTGGTGACGTGCGGCAGGTCGGTGCAGACCTGGAGTCCTTCACCGGCGCCCCCGGAGCCGTGTCCGCCCGTGCCGTCACGGCCCTCCATCAGGACGATGCCGAGCCGGTCGGGCCGCTCGGCGGCGGCGAGGGACGCGGCGACCGAGCGCAGCAGCTCCGAACGGCCGCTGCCCGGCGGGCCTTCGATCAGCAGATGCGGGCCCTCGACATGGAGGTCGACGGCGACGGGGCCGCGCGGGCCCGCGCCGAGGACGGCCCGGGCCCGTCCGCCGAGCGCCTCCGTGTCGTCCGCGGCGTCCGCCCAACGGGCCATCAGCGAGGCGGGGGTGGCGCGTGCGAGGCCCAACTCGTCGAGCAGGCGCGCGGCTTGGGGCAGGGGAGCGGACACGCGCGTGTGCCGGTCGCCCTGCGCGCCGTCCGTCCGCAGTGGTGCGAGCGCCCGCGCGAACCGCTCGGCCCAGGCGAGCGACACCGCGTCCACCGCGGCGACGGTGCCGTGACCGACGGGACCGCGCGCCGGTTGGCCTCCGGGGGAGGTGCGGCCCGGGTGCGACGAGGAGGTGCCGGAGGTTCCGGCGCCGTACCCGGCCGCGCGTCCGGCTCCCGGATGCGGGATGCCCAGGTGCGTCGATCCGTCGTGCCGCGACGAGCCGGCCGACGGCCCGGTGCGCGCGGGGCCGGAACGCGGCGACGGCGCCGACGGCCCGGTGCGCTCCGCTCCGTCACCGCGGGACGGGCCGCCGTGCGCCGCCCCGGTCCGCGGGGTCCCGCCGGTGCCGCCCGGTGCCACCCGCAGCAGCCGCAGTGCCGTGGCCACGTCCCCGCTGAGCAGGGCCACCGCCCCGCACGCACGGAACGCGGGCGCGACGGCGCACGCCGCCTCGTACGTCTCCGTCACCGGGGACGCGGGTGACGCGGCCGCCGTCTCGGCGAGACACACCACGTGGATACCGGCCCGCGGGCCCTCGTGCGTGAGGCGCAGCACGGCCTCCCGGACGTCCGCGCCACCGGGGTCGCCGTCCACGACGACCACCGTGTACGGACCGTCGACGCCGGCGTCGGGGTCCTGTCCGGAGCCGGAGTGCGCCCCGCCCTCGGCGCGGGCCCAGGAGGGCCGGTGCGTCGCACCGCGCGAGGTGTCGCCGGTGCCGGGTCCGTCGTGTCCGCCGCGCTCGTGCGGCTCCGCGCGCCGGGCGGCCGGGACGGAGACGGCCTCACCGCCAGGGCTGGTGCCCCGCCGGCCCGGTTCGCCGGCCGTCTCCGTGAGGTGGTCCTCCAGGCGGCGCAGCAGTTCGTCGGTGCGCGCCGCCGCCTGTTCACGGTCGTACGCGAGGAGGAGCCGGCAGTCCTGCCCGTGGGTGGGACGCAGGTGGGGGAGCCAGCCGAGCCAGGACCACTCGGCGCTGCGCTCCTGCGCCGACCGGGCCCGGTCGGCGCTGATGAGGACGATCTCCAGTGTGTCGGGGGAGTGCAGCGCGGCGAGCTGGGCCACGACCGCGCGGGCCAGCCCCGCCAGCCGCGCCCTCGGCCCGGCCAGGCCCAGGGAACCGACCTCGCGGAGTCCCGTGGTCACCGGCACGGCGGGCAGCGCGCCCGAGCCGTCCGGCGTCGTCCGGTCGGCCGTGCCGAGCCGCACGGTCAGGGCCTCCTGGTGACCGGCGCCGCGCTCCCAGAGCCGGGGGCCCGGGCCGAGGGCGGTGAGCAGCAGCGCCGCCGGGTCGGGCCAGGTCTCGGGCGAGGGGTGCGCGGCGGTCGGCAGGTCCCGCACCACGAGCGCGCCGTCGTCGTACGTCTCGGGCGCCGTCCCCTCCGGTCCGCCGCGGCTTCCGGTCAGCCGGCGGGCCCAGGCGCCGAGACCGCCGCGCCTGCGCATCCCCGCCGGAACGTCCGTACCGCGCATCGGCGTGCCTCTGCGGGCTCCCGGGAGGCCCGGTCCGGCGCCGAAGGCGTCCTCCGGCTCTCCTTCGGACCACTCCCCGGCGGCTCCCGTGTGGCCGTCACTCCCGCCCGGGCGTCCGGCTCCGCCTCCGGAAGCCCCGCCGCGCGGGCCGCTCTCGATCCGGGGTGCCCCGCCCTGCTCCGGCACGACGGGCGGCGCCGACCGCCCGTACTCCTCGGCTCCGGGGACCCCGCCGGCGGAGGCTCCCCACCCGGAGGTGCCGTAGGCGTGGTGTGTCGCGTCCGCGGGAGGGAGGGAGCCCCCTTGGAAGAGGGAGGCGCTCTCCCCGCGCGCGTGGGGGACCGCTCCGTGCGGCTGCCGGTCGTCCGGGGACGCGCTCGGCGACGGGGCGGACGAGGTGCCCGGCCCGTGGGAGCCGCCGGAGCCGCCGTCCGGGGCGTCGCGGGGCGCGCCCACCGACACCCGGACGTGCCCTTCGCCGTCCGGGGCGCTCGCCACCGCGCCCGGGCCTCCGGGCGGGGCGAGGCGCAGGGCGGACTCGCCGACGCGCAGCAGGGCGCCCTCGGAGAAGCGGACGGGACGCTCGCCCACGCGGGTGCCGTCCAGCGTCGTGCCGTTCGTGGAGCCGGTGTCGGCGACCGAGACCCGCCCGTCCGGGGTGACCGTGACGGCGCAGTGCAGACGGGAGACGTCCGGGTCGTCCAGGGGGACGTCCGCCCGGGCGGAGCGGCCCACGTGGATCTGGCCGCCGTGCAGCAGATGGACCCCGCCCGCGTCGGGACCGGCGACCACATGGAGCTGGGCCGAGACGGCGTCCAGGTCGGGGCCGGGTTCGGCCGGCGCGCCCAGACAGAGCACGGCGCCGTCCGTCAGCGGCGGCTCACCGAGGGTGCAGCGCTGGGCGTCGAGCCGCTCCGCGCCCGCGTACAGCACGATCTGGCCGCCCCCGGGCTCACGGCCCCGCTCGCCCTGTCCGGCGCCCCCGCTCCCCCCGACCGCCGAGGCCAGCCCCGACGCGACCGCGGCCAGCGCCGTCCCGGCGGGCGCGGTCACCAGCACATCGCAGGCCGCGGCGCGCCCCCGCGGCTCCGAGGGCGGGCCCAACGGGTCTACGACGGTCAGCCGGATCTGCATCGCCGTCAGGGGTCCCTTCCGCGCAGGTGCCCGCGACGAGGACGAGGCTGTGCTGCGGTCCCCCACCGCAGAATTCCCCCACCGCACACGGGCACGTCGGCCAGTACTGGAGGCATCCTCGCACCTGCCACTGACAACACGCCCGCCCCCCACCCGTAAGTGATCTTGATTGGTCGGCTCTGCCCGTAAAAGTGCCTGACCGGTAGCCGGCGGGTGTCCGCTTGAGATCGGTCACGCCCGCCTTCCGGCAACCAAGCGACCGGACCGAGCGTCTTTCCATCGAACATGCACGGGTAGCCGCACGTATGCGCTTATGCGGACCACAGGCGCGCGGGGGACCTATGGCCAAGCACACGACGACGACAGCCCGGTGCCCGGGAAGGCGGCACTACAGTGGGTCGGAAACCTGTACCACGGTGACCACGGTGGACGGACCAGGCAAGCAAGCAACAGGGAGCGCATGACGTGCGGCCGGTAGGGAGCAAGTACCTCCTTGAGGAGCCGCTGGGACGCGGCGCCACAGGCACGGTCTGGCGCGCCCGCCAGCGGGAGACCGCGGGCGCCGAGGCGGCCGTAGCGGGCCAGCCCGGCGAGACCGTGGCGATCAAGGTCCTGAAGGAGGAGCTCGCCAGCGACGCCGACATCGTGATGCGGTTCCTGCGTGAGCGGTCGGTGCTGCTGCGCCTGACCCACCCCAACATCGTGCGCGTACGGGACCTCGTCGTCGAGGGCGACCTGCTCGCGCTGGTCATGGACCTGGTCGACGGGCCCGACCTGCACCGCTACCTGCGCGAGAACGGGCCCTTCTCACCCGTCGCCGCCTCCCTGCTGACCGCCCAGGTCGCCGACGCGCTCGCCGCCAGTCACGCCGACGGCGTCGTGCACCGCGACCTGAAGCCCGCGAACGTCCTGCTCAAGCAGGACGCCGGCGGGATGCACCCGATGCTCACCGACTTCGGCATCGCCCGGCTCGCCGACTCCCCGGGTCTCACCCGCACCCACGAGTTCGTCGGCACGCCCGCGTACGTCGCGCCGGAGTCCGCCGAAGGACGCCCGCAGACGTCCGCCGTCGACATCTACGGCGCGGGCATCCTGCTGTACGAGCTGGTCACCGGCCGCCCGCCGTTCTCCGGCGGGTCCGCCCTCGAAGTGCTGCACCAGCACCTCAGCGCCGAACCGCGCCGCCCCTCGACCGTCCCGGACCCCCTGTGGACGGTCATAGAGCGCTGCCTGCGCAAGAACCCGGACGAGCGGCCCAGTGCCGAGAACCTCGCGCGCGCACTGCGCGCCGTCGCCGCGGGCGTCGGCGTGCACGCCACCCCCGCGCAGATCGCCGCCGCGGACGGCGTGGGCGCCCTCCTCGCGCCCGACCCGTCCCCGGCGACCGTCCCGAACATGCCCGGCGCCGCCGACCCCACGCAGGTGCTCCCGCACAACGCGGGCTCCTACGACCCGTACGGCGCCACCAGCGTGCTGCCGCACACCTCCGGCGACGCCGACCCCACCTCCGTCCTGCCGAACCGCGGCGCGGCCGACCCGACCTCCGTCCTGCCGCCCGTGCCGCCGCACCAGCCGGGCGGCCAGGGCGAGGACCCGCACCCGTGGCAGAACCAGCTGCGCGCGGCCCGCGACCGCAACGACCAGACGCAGGTCCAGTACCTCGACCCGAACGAGGACCCGCTGCGGCGCCGCCCCCAGCGACAGGTGGCCCGGCCGCAGCAGCAGCGACCGCAGCGCGGCCGGCAGCAGCAGCAACAGGGCTACGGCTACCCGCAGCAGCAGGACCCGCAGCAGTACGCGCCGCGTCACCAGCAACAGCAACAGCAGCAGCCGCAGCGCTACGCCCCGGCACCCCAGCAGCAGCCCCAGCCGCAGCGCTACGCCGAACCGCAGCGCCCGCAGCAGCCCGCGCGCGAGCCCCGTCAGCGCAGCGCCAACCCCATGAAGATCCCGGGGCTCGGCTGCCTGAAGGGCTGTCTGTTCACCATCGTCATCCTGTTCGTGGCCGGCTGGCTGGTGTGGGAGTTCAGCCCCCTCCAGGGCTGGATCGGCAGCACGAAGGGCTACTGGGCCCAGCTCAGCGACTGGTTCGACACGGTCAGCGGCTGGATCGGCGACCTCGGCGGAAACAGCCCCTCGAGCAACTGACCCTGTGGATTTGTCGATATCTGACGGGTGATTTCCGCCTCGGGAGTGAAGGTTGGCTCCTCGGACGCGTACTTTTAGCGACAACACGCGTCTGTAGGAGCAGTCTTGGCACGCAAGATCGGCAGCCGGTACACCGCGAACCAGATCCTGGGGCGGGGGAGCGCCGGCACGGTGTGGCTGGGCGAGGGACCCGAGGGTCCCGTCGCCATCAAGCTGCTGCGCGAGGACCTCGCGTCCGACCAGGAGCTCGTGGGGCGCTTCGTGCAGGAGCGCACCGCACTGCTCGGTCTCGACGACCCCCACGTGGTGGCCGTCCGTGACCTGGTCGTCGACGGCAACGACCTCGCGCTCGTCATGGACCTCGTCCGCGGCACCGACCTGCGCACCCGACTCGACCGGGAGCGCAGGCTCGCCCCCGAGTCGGCCGTCGCGATCGTCGCCGACGTCGCCGACGGTCTGGCCGCGGCGCACGCCGCCGGCGTCGTCCACCGCGACGTGAAGCCCGAGAACGTCCTGCTCGACATGCAGGGCCCGCTCGGCCCCGGCGGCTCCCACCCCGCCCTCCTCACCGACTTCGGTGTGGCCAAGCTCATCGACTCCCCGCGCCGCACCCGGGCCACGAAGATCATCGGCACCCCGGACTATCTGGCCCCCGAGATCATCGAGGGGCTGCCGCCGCGCGCCGCCGTCGACATCTACGCCCTGGCCACCGTGCTCTACGAGCTGCTCGCCGGGTTCACGCCCTTCGGCGGCGGTCACCCCGGCGCCGTCCTGCGCCGCCACGTCACGGAGACCGTCGTCCCGCTCCCCGGCATTCCGGACGAGCTGTGGCAGCTCATCGTCCAGTGCCTCGCCAAGGCGCCCGCCTCCCGGCTGCGCGCCTCCGAGCTGGGCGCCCGGCTCCGGGAGCAGCTGCCGCTGCTGGCCGGGATGCCCCCGCTGGACGTGGACTCGCCGGACGCGGAGGACGAGGAGGCGGACGAGGAGCGCCAGCAGAGCGACGAGAGCGCGGAGCCGTCCGAGCCCGCCGGTGAGCGGGTACGGCGTGGGGCCGTGCCGCTCGTGCCGGGGGCCGCGCCCGACTCCAACCGCGACACCCACACCTCGATGCGGGTGCCGGCGCCCGACGAACTGGCCGGCGGGGCTCGCGGCACCGCGCGGGCGCCCCGGGCCGCCGGTGCGCCCCGGCCCGGGTCCGCACGGCACCGTGCCTCCGCCCGGCGGCGGCGGATCACGCTGGGGGCGGCGGCGGTCGCGCTCGTCGCCGCGGTGGGGGTCGGCACCTGGCTCGCCACCTCCGGCGACGACGCGGGCACGAACCCCCAGGACACCAAGAACTCGGCCCCGTCGTCCCCGTGACCCCGGTGTGAGACCCGTTCCCGGGGGCGCTGCCCCCGGACCCCCGGGTATCGGGACGGGGAGGGGCGGAGGGAGCGGGGAGGGCTTTGGTGGTGGCTCGGCGCAAGGCCCCCCAGGGGACGAGGGCGGGCCCGGTTGTCGTAGCCGTTACGCTGGAGGCGTGGCAGTCGTCGATGTATCCGAAGAGCTCAAGTCCCTCTCCTCGACCATGGAGTCGATCGAGGCCGTCCTGGACCTCGACAAGCTGAGGGCAGATGTCGCCGTGCTCGAGGAGCAGGCGGCCGCGCCGTCCCTGTGGGACGACCCCGACGAGGCGCAGAAGATCACCAGCAAGCTCAGCCACCTCCAGGCGGAGGTCAGGAAGGCCGAGGCGCTCCGCGGACGCATCGACGATCTGAGTGTGCTCTTCGAGATGGCCGAGGAGGAGGACGACCCGGACACCCGCGCCGAGGCCGAGACCGAGCTCACGGCCGTCAAGAAGGCGCTGGACGAGATGGAGGTCCGCACCCTCCTGTCCGGCGAGTACGACTCCCGCGAGGCCGTCGTCACCATCCGCGCCGAGGCCGGCGGTGTCGACGCCTCCGACTTCGCCGAGAAGCTCCAGCGCATGTACCTGCGCTGGGCCGAGCGTCACGGCTACAAGACGGAGCTCTACGAGACGTCCTACGCGGAAGAGGCGGGCATCAAGTCCACCACCTTCGCCGTCCACGTCCCGTACGCCTACGGCACGCTCTCCGTGGAGCAGGGCACCCACCGTCTCGTACGCATCTCCCCCTTCGACAACCAGGGGCGCCGCCAGACCTCGTTCGCCGGTGTCGAGATCCTGCCCGTCGTCGAGCAGACCGACCACATCGAGATCGACGAGTCGGAGCTGCGCATCGACGTGTACCGCTCGTCCGGTCCGGGCGGCCAGGGCGTCAACACCACCGACTCCGCGGTGCGCCTGACCCACCTGCCCACCGGCATCGTGGTCTCCTGCCAGAACGAGCGGTCGCAGATCCAGAACAAGGCCTCGGCCATGAACGTTCTGCAGGCCAAGCTGCTGGAGCGGCGCCGCCAGGAGGAGCAGGCCAGGATGGACGCCCTCAAGGGCGACGGCGGCAACTCCTGGGGCAACCAGATGCGTTCGTACGTCCTGCACCCGTACCAGATGGTCAAGGACCTGCGCACCGAGTTCGAAGTCGGCAATCCCGAGGCCGTGTTCGGTGGCGAGATCGACGGCTTCCTGGAGGCCGGAATTCGCTGGCGCAAGCAGCAGGAGAAGTAACCCGCGCGAACGGCCGCGCCAGGGACAGGAATTCCCGACCCTGCTGCGGCGGCCGCTTTGTCGACAAGGCAACTGCCGTCCACCGGACGGCAGTTGCCTTTGTTGTGGGGGTTGTCTGGGTTTTACGTCACAGTCACATGTCCTCACGACAGGCAAATGACGCCGTTCCGGACATCGCGTACGCAACGACCTTGACGTTGCTGTGAAAACTGGGAAGGGTGACGCGTGGCATGCGTATCTCTGGGGCGCATGTGAACCGGGGGGCTGAGAGAGGCCACCTGTGACGCCGTGGCCCCGGGCGCTGCTCCACTGACGATCAGCTACTGGGGGTAGCAGGCAGATGACCAAGAAGACGCGGATCCGCGTGGCGCGGATAGCCGCCGGTGCGGTGATTGCCGCCGGTGCTTCGCTCACCGCTGCGGGTGCCGCTTCGGCGCTCGACCTCAATGTCGGCCTCAGCGCGACCACGGCCGACCCGGACCCCACCGACACGGTGACGGGTATCCCGACGAGCCCTGAGCCGACGGAGACGGAGACCACCGACCCGGCTCCGACCGAGACGGAGACCACCGACCCCGCCCCGACGGAGACGGAGACCACCGACCCGGCTCCGACCGAGACGGAGACCACCAAGCCGGCTCCCACGGAGACCGACCCGACCGAGGACCCGACGCAGACCAGCGGCACGGGCACCGGTGGCAACGACGCCGACCCCAACGGCGGGTCCTCCGCCCAGGACGAGGGCTCCTCCGCCCTCACCGACACCGGCTCGGACACCGCCCCGCAGGGCAAGAACGACGGCGAACTGGCCGAGACCGGTGCGGGTCAGACCACGTTCCTGCTGATCGGCGCCGCGACGATGATCGCCGGCGGCATCGGCTTCCGGATGCTCCCGCGTCTCGCGGGCGGCCGCGGCACCACCGCAGCCTGACGCACACGCGCACCACGAAGGGCCCGGAGCAGCTCGCTCCGGGCCCTTCGTCATGTCAGGGTCAGGTCATCGCCCTCGGGGCCGGAAAGGCCGCGAGAGGCGCACGCGACCCGGCTCACACCGTCTGGTGGGCCACCAGTGCCAGCGCGGCGACCAGCACCGCGAGCAGCGCGATCAGCGCCATGGGGTTCATGTTCCCGAAGGGGCTCTCCTGCTGGAGCCGCTCACGGTTCGCGCGGCAGACGCGGCAGCGGCCCTCACTGACAGGCCCCGCACAGTTAGCGCACACCAATCGGTCGTACGTCATGCGCCGGCCCTCCTTGCGCTGTCTCCGCGCCGCACCGACTCCTGCGTGCGCGTCGCTCTCTTAACGCTGCGGGGAACGCAACCGTTCCCCTTCCACTGTGCCAGGTTCCGCGGATTTCGGCGCGGCTCGCCTTATCCTGCCCCGCCGAGAAGTCCGCCAGCCGCTCGGATCGAGGAAAGATCCGGGGAGATCAAGGGAGAATCGGACCTCAGATCCGTGACAAAAAGTGCAAGCCGCGCGCAACCCCGTACGCCGACTGCGCTCGCACACCCGGTTCGCGTATGGTCACGCACACCTACCCCCGGCGACCCGTGGTGCATCCGTGATCCGATTCGACAACGTCTCCAAGGTCTACCCCAAGCAGACCCGCCCCGCCCTCAGGGATGTCTCCCTGGAGGTCGAGCGCGGAGAATTCGTGTTCCTCGTGGGCTCCTCCGGCTCCGGAAAGTCCACCTTCCTGCGGCTGGTCCTCCGGGAGGAGCGGTGCAGCCACGGTCAGGTGCACGTCCTGGGCAAGGACCTCGCGCGCATCTCCAACTGGAAGGTGCCGCAGATGCGCCGCCAGCTGGGGACCGTGTTCCAGGACTTCCGTCTCCTGCCCAACAAGACGGTCGCCGAGAACGTGGCCTTCGCCCAGGAGGTCATCGGCAAGTCCCGCGGCGAGATCCGCAAGTCCGTGCCCCAGGTGCTCGACCTCGTCGGTCTGGGCGGCAAGGAGGACCGGAGGCCCGGCGAGCTGTCCGGCGGTGAGCAGCAGCGGGTGGCCATCGCGAGAGCCTTCGTGAACCGGCCCAAGCTCCTCATCGCGGACGAGCCGACCGGAAACCTCGACCCGCAGACCTCCGTCGGCATCATGAAGCTGCTCGACCGGATCAACCGGACGGGCACCACCGTGGTGATGGCGACCCACGACCAGAACATCGTGGACCAGATGCGCAAGCGCGTCATCGAGCTGGAGCAGGGCCGACTCGTCCGCGACCAGGCACGCGGCGTCTACGGCTACCAGCACTGATCATCGACCACGGAAAGGTCTGAGGAAGACGCCATGCGCGCGCAGTTCGTTCTGTCGGAGATCGGTGTCGGTCTCCGCCGCAACCTGACCATGACCTTCGCGGTCGTCGTCTCGGTCGCCCTCTCGCTCGCCCTGTTCGGCGGGTCGCTCCTGATGAGCGACCAGGTGAACACCATGAAGGGCTACTGGTACGACAAGGTCAACGTCTCGATCTTCCTCTGCAACAAGAGCGACGCCGAGTCCGACCCCAACTGCGCCAAGGGCGCGGTGACCGCCGACCAGAAGAAGCAGATCCTCGCCGACCTGGACAAGATGACCGTCGTCCAGAAGGTCGTGTACGAGTCCTCGGACCAGGCGTACAAGCACTACAAGGAGCAGTTCGGCGACTCCCCGCTGGCCAGCAGCCTCACGCCGGACCAGATGCAGGAGTCGTACCGGATCAAGCTCCAGGACCCGGAGAAGTACCAGGTCATCGCCACCGCCTTCGACGGCCGGGACGGCGTGCAGTCCGTGCAGGACCAGAAGGGCATCCTGGACAACCTCTTCGGGCTCCTCAACGGCATGAACTGGGCCGCGCGCGCGGTGATGGCGATGATGCTCGTCGTCGCGCTGATGCTGATCGTCAACACCGTCCGCGTCTCGGCGTTCAGCCGGCGCCGCGAGACCGGCATCATGCGCCTCGTCGGCGCCTCCGGCTTCTACATCCAGGCGCCGTTCATCGCGGAGGCCGCGGTCGCCGGACTCATCGGCGGCGGTGTCGCCTGCGGGTTCCTGCTGATCGCCCGGTACTTCATCATCGACCACGGACTCGCGCTGTCCGAGAAGCTGAACCTGATCAACTTCATCGGCTGGGACGCGGTGTTGACCAAGCTGCCGCTCATCCTCGCGACGAGCCTGCTGATGCCGGCGCTGGCCGCGTTCTTCGCGTTGCGCAAGTACCTGAAGGTGTGACACATGCCAAGAGGGCCGTACCGTCAACCGGCGGTGCGGCCCTTCGCGTTGTCCTAGACTCACCGGCATGTCAGGCCGTGACCCGTTCTGCGAGCCCCGCCGCATGTGCCGCGGGGCGGCCCTGACGTTGGTGTTCGCGAGTGTCCTCGTCGCCGGTGCGGCGACCGGCTCCTTCTCCGACACCCCGCCGAAGACCGCGGCCGACGCGCCCCGCCCGACGCCGGCACGCCACCAGGAGACCGTCACCCGGGCCGCCGCCGAGGCGATGGCCGACGGCAAGTCCCCCATGGAGGCCGCCGAACGCGCCGTCAGCCGCAGCGGCGACCGCTGGGGCGCGGTCTACTCCCAGGGCGAGTACGAGGAGTTCGAGGAAGCGCTCGACGGCCGGTACACCGGCGTCGGCCTCTGGGCCCGCCGGGAGCGGGACGGACGGATCGAGGTCACCCGGGTCGCCTCCGGCTCACCGGCGGCCGCGGCCGGCATCCACGAGGGCGACCTGTTGCGCTCCGTCGACGGCACCCGCGTGGACGGCCGGCCCGTCACCGAGGTCGTCGCGTTACTGCGCGGCGAGGCGGACGACGCCGACGCCGGCACCGAGGTCGCCCTCGGGCTGGAGCGCGGCTCGCACAACTGGAGCCGCACCCTGCGCCGGGCCATGCTCTCCACGGACTCCGTGACCGTCGACCGGCTCCCCGACGACGCCACCGTGATCAAGGTCGCGGCCTTCACCAAGGGCGTGGGCCACGCCGTACGGACCGCCGTCGACCGGGCCCCCCGGGGCGGCGGGATCGTCCTCGACCTGCGCGGCAACTCCGGCGGCCTGGTCACCGAGGCCGTCACCGCCGCCTCCGCCTTCCTCGACGGCGGCCTCGTCGCCACGTACGACGTGAACGGCGCCCAGCGTGCCCTGCACGCCGACTCCGGCGGCGACACCGCCCGGCCCCTCGTCACCCTGGTCGACGGCGGCACCATGAGCGCCGCCGAACTGCTCACCGGGGCCCTCCAGGACCGCGGGCGCGCCGTCGTCGTCGGGTCCAGGACCTTCGGGAAGGGCTCGGTGCAGATGCCGAGCCGGCTGCCCGACGGCTCCGTCGCCGAGCTGACCGTCGGCCACTACCGCACCCCGGCGGGCCGCTCCGTCGACGGCCGGGGCATCACGCCCGACCTGGAGGCGGACAAGGAGTCCCTGAAGCGCGCCGAGACCGTTCTGAGCGGTCTGGGCGACCCTTCGTGACCCGCCGGGACCCGTCCCCGTAATCGGCTTTCCCCCGAGCCCCCCTGTAGTGCGAAAATGGCCAGCACTATGAGCAAGGGAATGTACGTACCGAAGGAGTCCCAGCCCAAGCAGGGAGGCCAGGCCTCCGGCAAGGCCAAGGACGGCAAGCGCAAGATCGTCGCGCAGAACAAGAAGGCGCGGCACGACTACGCGATCGTGGACACCTACGAGGCCGGGCTCGTCCTGACCGGAACCGAGGTGAAGTCGCTGCGGCAGGGGCGGGCATCGCTGACGGACGGCTTCGTCCAGATCGACGGGAACGAGGCGTGGCTGCACAACGCCCACATCCCGGAGTACAGCCAGGGCACCTGGACCAACCACACCGTGCGGCGCAAGCGCAAGCTCCTCCTGCACCGGGAGGAGATCGACAAGCTGGAGGCGAAGACCCAGGAGACGGGTCACACGATCGTGCCGCTCGCCCTGTACTTCAAGGACGGCCGGGCGAAGGCGGAGATCGCGCTCGCCCGCGGCAAGAAGGAGTACGACAAGCGGCAGACCCTGCGGGAGAAGCAGGACCGGCGCGAGTCGGACCGTGCGATCGCGGCGGCCAAGCGGAAGCAGCGCGGCCAGTGAGAGCGGCCCCGCGGGAATAGGCTGGCACCGTCGTACGTTGGTCACGTACGATGGCAACGCACCTCACAGCGGGTGTGGGTTCCTCTTCGGAGGGCCGGGCGTCACAGGATGGTCGGTTAAGGCGGCCTCCACCGACGCATTGAAAAATCAACATGGGGATGATCGGTTTCGACAGCGGCTGTTGAAGCAGGGGAAGCGTGTCGAGGAAGCGGCAATGATCTCGTTAACCATATGTCGCAAAAAATAATCGCCAATTCCAAGAGCGATTCCCAGTCCTTCGCCCTCGCTGCCTAATAAGCAGTGAGTGAAGGACCCTTAATGGGTGTCAGCCCGGGAGTGTTCCCGACCCGGATCCTGGCATAATCTAGGGGACTAAACCATCGAGCCCGGTCACGGGGTTCGCTGGGAAATCAAACAGTGACTGAGCCCGTCGGCGACTTGTTCGCGTGATCGCCGGGGCTGAGAAAATCACAGCGAACTGCGCACGGAGAAGCCCTGATTTTGCACCGTTGGACGCGGGTTCGATTCCCGCCATCTCCACTCATCCCATGTGGGCCCAGGCCCCCTCGCTTCCGAGCGAGGGGGCCTGTGTCATGTCCGGGGGCGAATACGGGCCCCTTCTCACGCCGTCGCCCGCGGCGCCGTGCTTCCCCGTTCCACCAGTCGTGGCGTCAGCAGGGTCGCCTCCGCGACCGGGGTGCCCGCCAGTTTCCGCATCAGCAGTTCCACCGCCCGCGAGCCGACCTCCGCCGACGGGATGGCGATGGAGGTGACCGGGACGCGGAGACCCTCGGCGAGTTCGTCCGGGCAGATCGCGGTGACCGACAGATCGGCCGGGACGCGCAGGCCGAGGTGTTCGAAGGCGTCGATCAGGGGCTCCAGCACGGGCTCGTTGTGGACGACCACGCCCGTCAAGCCCGGTTGCTCCCGCAGGAGTTGCTCAGCCATCCGGCGTGCCGCGGCGGGGGAGGCCTCGCAGGGGTGGACGGACGAGACGAGCCCGCCCCGGTCGGCGGCGGCTGTGAACCCCTCCACCACCCGTTGCGCGAACGCCGTGCCCCGCACGTACACCTCCGGCGGCGAGCCGACCAGGGCGACGACCCGGTGCCCCAGCTCCGCCAGCCGTTCCACGCACAGCTCGCCCGCAGCCCTGAAGTCAAGGTCGATGCAGGTGAGGCCCTCCGCGGCGGCCGGAAAGCCGATGAGCACCGACGGCCGGTCCAGCGCCCGCAGCAACGACAGCCGGGGATCGTGCAGTTGGACGTCCATCACGATCAGCGCGTCCACCAGTGCCGTGTCCGCGACCCGGCGCAGCCCGTCCTCGCCCTCCTCCTGCGTGAGCAGCAGCACGTCGTGGTCGTGCCGTCGTGCCTCCGTCACCACCGACACCGCGAACTGCATCACGACCGGCACATGGATGCCCGCCCGCAGTGGCACGACCAGCGCCAGCACGTTCGACCGGCTGCTGGCGAGGGCCCGGGCGCCGGCGTGCGGCCGGTAGCCGAGCCGGCGGATGCTCTCCTCGACGCGTCGCCGGGTCTCCTCGGAGATCGGCCGCTTGCCGCTGAGCGCGTAGGAGACGGTGCTGGGGGAGACCCCGGCGTGCCGCGCCACATCGGTGATCTTGACCATCAGGCGGACTCCACCTCCAGGGAAACGGAGCCCGTGCCCGCGGTGGCCCGCACCTCGCGCCCGTCCACGGCCAGCCCCCAGGCCACCGCGGGATCCGAACAGGACGCGCGCAGGGTGTTCCCCTCGCGGACGACGGTGAAGGTGACCCCGCCGACCGGCACGGTCACCCGCGCGCCCCGCTCCAGCCGGTACGCGTGCAGGGTGACCCCGTCCGCGTGGTCGTAGTCGGGCCGGTCCTCCACCGCCCCCACGGGGATCACCGCGCCCGGTCGCGCGAGCAGCGGAACGCTTCTGACGTCGTGCCGCTCGCGGACCCAGCGCGGCCCGGTCACCGTCCGGCCGGTGAGGTGGTGCGTCCAGACGCCTTCGGGGACGTAGTAGGTGACGTCGCCCTCGTCGCTGAACACCGGGGCGACCAGCAGGTCGGAGCCGAGCATGTACTGCCGCTCCAGATGCGCGCACCCCGGATCGTCCGGGAACTCCAGCACCATCGCCCGCATCATCGGCACCCCCTCAGTGTGGGCGGTGCGGGCGGCCTCGTACAGATACGGCATGAGACGGAGCTTGAGCCGGGTGAACAGCCGCAGCACGTCCACGGCCTCCTCGTCGAAGAGCCACGGCACCCGGTACGACGACGAACCGTGCAGGCGGCTGTGCGAGGACAGCAGCCCGAACGCGATCCACCGCTTGAACAGCGCGGGTGACGGCGTTCCCTCGAAGCCGCCGATGTCGTGGCTCCAGAACCCGAACCCCGACATGCCGAGGCTGAGCCCGCCGCGCAGGGACTCGGCCATCGACGCGTACGTCGCCTCGCAGTCGCCGCCCCAGTGCACCGGGAACTGCTGGCTCCCCGCGGTCGCCGACCGGGCGAACACGACGGCCTCGTGCTCCCCCCGGTGCTTGCGGAGCACGTCGAACACGGTCCGGTTGTACAGGTACGTGTAGTAGTTGTGCATCCGCTCCGGGTCGGCGCCGTCGGCGTACGCCACGTCGACCGGGACGCGCTCACCGAAGTCGGTCTTGAAGCAGTCGACGCCCTGGGCGAGCAGCGCCTCCAGCTTCGAGGCGTACCACTCGCGGGCGCCCGCGCTGGTGAAGTCGACCAGGGCCATGCCCGGCTGCCACAGGTCCCACTGCCAGACGCTCCCGTCGGGCCTGCGCAGCAGGTGCCCGAGCTCGCGGCCCTCCGCGAACAGCGGTGAACGCTGTGCGATGTAGGGGTTGATCCAGACGCTGATCCGCAGCCCCTTGTCCTTCAGCCGCGCCAGCATCGCCTCCGGGTCCGGGAACACCCGCGGGTCCCACCGGAAGTCGCACCAGTTGAACTCGCGCATCCAGAAACAGTCGAAGTGAAAGACGGACAGCGGCAGTTCACGCTCCCGCATGCCGTCGATGAAGGAGGTGACGGTGGCCTCGTCGTAGGAGGTGGTGAACGAGGTCGAGAGCCACAGCCCGAACGACCAGGGCGGCGGGAGGGCCGGCCGGCCGGTCAGCTCGGTGTACCGGCGCAGGATGTCCTTCGGGGTCGGGCCGTGGATGACGTAGTACGTCAACTGCTGCGTCTCCGCGCTGAACTGGACCCGGGAGACCGCCTCGGAGCCGACCTCGAAGGAGACCCGGCCCGGGTGGTCCACGAAGACGCCGTAGCCCGCGTCCGTCAGATAGAACGGCACGTTCTTGTAGGCCTGTTCGGTTGCCGTGCCGCCGTCCGCGTTCCACATGTCCACGACCTGGCCGTTCTTGGCGAGCGGGCCGAACCGCTCGCCGAGGCCGAAGACCTGGGTGCCGACCCCGAGGTTCAGCTGCTCGCGCAGATAGTGGGCGCCGTCCGCGTCCCGCATGATGCCCATGCCCTTGGGGCCGCTGCTGGTGAGCGTGCGGCCGTTCGCGCGGAAGTCGACATGCCAGGGCGCGGTCCGGTCCACGCGGACGGACAGCGCGCCCGCGGTGAGCGTCGCGTGCGTGTCGTCGTACTCCACCAGCGGCTCGAACTCGCCCGCCCGCAGCTCGAAATGGGGTCCCCGGGACCGTTCCCCCTGGAAGTGGGTGAACGTGACGCCGATGACGTCGGGCATCGGCGCGTGCGCGCTGATCGTCACGACCGGTCCCTTCAGCAGGTCGCCGCGGTGCCGGATGGGCTGCGTGGGCGCGTGGATCTCCAGGCCGCCCGGTCCCGCGGTCACGTCGAGGACCTCGACCGGGTGGGCGGCGGTGACACCGTCGCGCAGCAGCCAGTAGCCGTCCGTGAACTTCACTGTCGTACCCCTTACTTGACTGCGCCGACGGCGATACCGCGGGTCAGGGTCCGCTGGAAGAGGAGGAAGAAGACGATGGCCGGCAGGACGCCCAGCAGGGCGGCCGCGTTCGTCATCGTGGCGTCCATCAGACGCTGCCCCTGGAGGACACCGAGGGCCACCGACACCGTCTGGTTGTCGTTCGAGATCAGCATGACCAGCGGCAGCAGGAACTCGTTCCACGTCCAGATGAAGAAGAAGACGAGGAGCACGCCGATCGTCGGCCGGCTGACCGGCACGACGATCCGCCACAGCACCTGCCACCGGTTCGCCCCGTCGATCCGGGCGGCCTCGATGATCTCGCGCGGGAACCGCCCGAGCACCGAGGAGAGGAGATACGTGCCGAACGCCGCCTGGATCACCGTGAACACGATGATCACGCTGAGCCGGGTGTCGTAGAGGCCGGCCTGCTTGCTCAGGTAGTACACCGGGTAGACCAGCGCCTCCTGCGGCAGCGTGTTCGCGAGGACGAAGAACGCCAGCACCCAGGTGCGGCCCCTGATCCGCCCGATGCCGATCGCGTAGGCGTTCAGGACGGACAGCACGGCGGCACCGGCCGCCACCGAGCCCGAGATCAGCACCGAGTTGAGGAGTTTGCGGCCGAAGTCGACGCGTTCCCAGAAGTCCTTCAGACCGTCGAGGTAGAGGCCGTGCGGCAGGCTGAGCGGGCCGTGTTCGGCGTACTCCGCGGGCGACTTGACCGCGTTGAGCGCGACGACGACGAAGGGCAGCACCATGAACAGGGCACCGACGACGAGCGCCAGCAACACCGGATACCTGCGCAGCGCGGTCATCCGCCGCCCCCTTCCTCGGCGTTCTCGGCCCGCGACTGGAACCCCAGCGCGACCAGCGCGAGGGCGAGGATGACGACGGTCAGGGCCGTGGAGATCGCGGCGCCGTAGCCGACCTGGGTCTTCTCGAAGAAGGTCGTGAACGAGAAGTACGACGGCACGTCGGTGGCGCCGCCCGGGCCCCCCTTGGTCAGCACGTACACCGCCCCGAACACCTTGAGCGCCGCGATCGTGCACCAGAGCAGCACGACGGAGATCTCCGGGCGGATCTGCGGCAGTGTGATGTGCCAGAACCGCCGCCACCAGCCCGCGCCGTCCAGCTCGGCCGCCTCGTACAACTGCGGGTCCACGCGCTGCAGACCCGCCATGAAGACGACGAGCGGGAAGCCGATCTGCACCCACACCATCACGCCCATGACGCTGTAGAGCGCGAGGTCCGGATCGCCCAGCCAGTCCTGCTGCCAGGCCCCGAGACCGACCGCCTTCAGCAGGTCGTTGAGCGAGCCGTCCTCGGGCGCGAGGATCCAGCTCCACACGATGCCGGCGACCGCGATCGGCAGGACCTGCGGGAGATAGAAGCAGGCGCGCAGCACGGACGCGGTCCGCGCCCCGAAGTGCTTGCCGACGAAGTCGAACAGGGCGGCGGCCAGCACGAGTCCGAGCGCGGTCGGTACGACGGCCATCGCGACGACCATGAACAGGCTGTGCCGGAACGACGCCCAGAACTCCGCGTCGCCCAGCAGCTCCCGATAGTTGGCGAGCCCGGTGAAGTGCGGGGTGCCCACCCCCTGCCAGTCGGTGAAACTCACCCCGGTGTTCATCAGGAACGGCACGACGACCACCACGAGGAACCCGACGAACCCCGGGACCAGGAAGAGGGCGTAGGAGGAGCCCGGGCGGCGCGGGCGCGACGCTCCACCGCGCCGCCCCCGCGCCACCCGCACACTCCGCTCGACGGTGGTGGTCATGTCTTCGGTACGCCCTTGTCGTACGCCTTCTGCAACGCCGACAGGTAGTCGCCCGGCTTCTCGCTCCCGGTGATCAGCTTCTGCGTCTCCGAGACGAGGACGTCGTAGAAGCCGGCGACGGGCCAGTCCGGATAGAAGGCGAGACCGTCCTTGCCGGAGAGGGAGTTGAAGTCGGCGATCAGCGCCTTGGCCCGCGGGTCGGTCACGGCGGCCGGGTCGGCGGCCACCGGGACACCACCCTGGTTGCCGAGCAGGTTCTGGATCTTCTTCGACAGGGTGATGTCGATGAAGTCGTAGGCGAGTTCCTTGTTCTCGGCACCCTTGGGGACGACCCACAGATTGCCGCCGGAGCCGAGGGTGAGGTTGCTGCCCGGCCACAGGAAGGTGCCCCAGTCGAATGTGTTCTCCGCCTTGAAGCGGCCGTACCACCAGCTTCCGCTGAACAGGATCGGGCTCTTCCCCTGGATGAAGGAGACGCCCGCGTCCTCGGCCTTGAGGCCGGTGGACTTCTTTCCGATGTAGCCCTTCTTCACCCAGTCGGCGAAGGTCTCGGCCGCGTACGTCCAGGCCGCGTCGTGGAAGTCGGTCCGGCCCTTGTACAGCTCGTAGCTGTCGACCCAGGAACGGTCGGCCTTGGAGAGGGCCAGCTGGTAGAGGTACTGCTGGGCCACGTACTCGGCGCCCGCGTTGGCGAGCGGGGTGATGCCCTTCCTGACGAACGTGTCCATCGCCGCGGTGAGTTCGTCGACCGAGGTGGGCTGCGCGATCCCGTACTTCTTGAAGAGGTCCTTGTTGTAGAAGACCATCGTGTACTCGGCGTAGTCGGGTACGCCGTACCACTTGCCCGAGCCCATCACGCCGTTGGCGTCGTACCGGCTGATGGTCCGCACCCCGCCGGTGATCTTCTTGTCCCAGCCGCGCCGGGTCACCTCGGGCGTGAGATCGGTGAGGAGCCCCTGCTTCGACAGCAGGCCCGCGGTCGCGTTGCCCTTGTTGTACTCCATCAGGTCCGGCGCGTCGTTCGAGTTGAGGACCATGGGCGCCGTCTTCTGGATCTGCTCGAAGCCCTTCTCCTCGAACTTCACCTTCACGCCCGGGTGTTGCGCCTCGAACTCCTTGATGGCCTCCTTCCAGGCCACCCCCATCGCACTGTCCGGCCCTTCGTAGTGCCACAGCCGTAGCGTCCGGCCGTCCGACGAGCCGCCGTCCGAGCTGCCGCAGGACGTGGCCAGCAGAGCACCCGCCAGGGCCACGGCGGCCACCGCCGCACGCCTTCTCTTCGTCAACATCCACTGCCTCCATGGGAGTTGGATGGGTATCGGGAGCGTCACGCGGCGATTGTCGAATCGTTTCGATGCGTGACGTCGAAGCGCTTCGACGGGGGAAGGTAGGTGGGGGAGGAGAGCCCGTCAATGGGCTGCGCCGGAATTGGCGCAGGGGTTCGACGGGTCGGACGACGCGGCGGCCCCGGCGGGGACGCCCGCGCTCCGTTCCCCGGGCACCGTCCGTGGCCCCCGCTCCGGCAGGACGAGGTCCGCGCGTGCCCGGTTCCGCCGTACGGCACCCGGCCGCGCGCCCAGTGCGGCGACCGCGAAGGCGAGCGTCGCCGCGAGGACCGGCACCCCGTACCCCGCCTCGGGGGACACGTGCTCCACCACCCAGCCGCCGACCGCCGAACCGGCGGCCATCCCGCCCAGCAGACCCGTCACCGCCAGGGTCATGCCCTCGTTCAACCGCCCCTCGGGCGTGCGCCGCTGGACCAGCGTCATCCCGGTCACCATCGTCGGAGCGGTCGCCATCCCCGCCAGCAGCAACGCACCCGCGAGCGGCGGCAGTGAACCCGTCAGCACGACGGCGAGCAGCGGAAGCGTCAGCAGGACGGCCATGGCGGCGACGCAGCGCGGGAAGCGCCGCTCGGCGAGCGACTCCGGAGCGGTCCCGCTCTGCCCCACGGAGCCGTACAACAGCCCCGCCGCGCACGATCCCGCCGCCTGGAGCGCGAGCACCGCGCCCGCCGCGGACCGGTGACCCCGCGCGTCCGCGAACGCGATCGTCACCACCTCCATCGCGCCGAACACCGCGCCCGTCGCGAGGAACACGAGCAGCAGCGGAGGCATCCTGGGCACGCGCACGGGCGACCGGGACACGGTCCGCGGCCGGAGCGGTGGCTCCGTCGATCGCTGCGCCGCGAACAGCAGGACACCCGTCATCAGCAGGACGGATCCCACGAGCATGCCCGCTTCCGGGAACAGCGTCCCGGACAGGAGGGCCGCGAGCGCCGGGCCGAGCATGAAGCACAGTTCGTCCGCGGCCTGTTCGAAGGAGTTCGCCGTGTGCAGCGCCGCCGGGTCGTCCTGGAGCAGGTGGGCCCAGCGCGCCCGGGACATGCCGCCGGTGTTGGGGGTGGTGGCGGTGGCGGCGTACGCGGCGAACAGCGTCCAGTCCGGGGCGCCGAACCGCACGCAGAGCACGAGACCGATCCCGCCGAGCAGTGCGAGGGCCGTCGCGGGCACCGCCACCCGGGCCTGCCCGTGCCGGTCGACCAGGCGCGCGGTCCACGGGGCGACCACGGCCGTCGCCGCCAGACCGGTCGCGGTGACGGCACCGGCGAGCGCGTACGAGCCCCGCGCACTCGCGATCATGACCACGGCACTCACGCCGAACATGCCCATGGGCAGCCGCGCGACGAGGTTGCCGAGGGTGAAGGCACGGGTGCCCGGGCGCGCGAACAGACGGCGGTAGGGAGTGAGGGGTGACATGCGGCAACCCTCGCCCGGGGCTCCGCGCACGGTCCAACACCTGTTCGGTGACGATTGACGCACCTGGGTTGTAGGTTCGCGTGATGCCTGGCCGAAGCCCCGTCCCCACACCTCTCCCCGGATCCCTCCCCGTATCCGTCCCCGCACCTCTCCCCGGACCGTTTCCCGGACACCTGGACCCTCGTCTGCTGCGCGCCTTCGTCGCCGTGGCCGAGGAACTGCACTTCACCCGGGCCGCCGCCCGTATGTACGTCGCCCAGCAGGCGCTGAGCCGGGACATCCGCCGGCTGGAGCGGGAGTTGGGGACCGAGCTGTTCGTCCGCACGACCCGGCAGGTGACGCCGACGGCCGACGCCGAGCGGCTGCTGCCGTACGCGCGCCGCGTCCTCGACGCGCACGACGCTCTGCTCGCCGCCTTCCCGCGGCCCGGCGACGCCGGGCGCCCGCTCCTCGTCGACGTCAACACCCCCGGCCTGGTCACCGGCCGCATCCTCGAACGAGCCCGCGAACTCGCCCCCGGCAGCGAACTGATGGCCCGCTACGAGAGCGGGCTGACCGGCGCGGCGACGGAACTGCTCGCCGGCCGCCTGGACGCGTCGTTCGGCCGGTTCGCCGGACTCGACCACGCCCTGCGGACCCGGCTGGAGCAGCACTTCGTACGGTACGAGCCCATGGCCGTCGTCCTGCCGGAGGACCATCGGCTCGCGGAACTGGACGAGGTGCCGCTGGCCGCGCTGGCCGGCGAGACCGTGTACGCGGGGGCGGGCAATCCCCGGACGCTGGAGTGGACCGAGCTGGCCCGTCACCTGTTCGAGGGACGGGGGATCGACCTCGCGCCACCCGCGCCGGTGGCCATCGGGCCCGAGGAGTTCCAGCGGGTGATGGCGAAGACACGTACCCCGGTCCTCGCGGTGGTGGACTTCCCCTCCCTGGCCGGAACGGTGCTCAGGCCGCTGGTCGACCCCGTCCCCCTGTCACCCGTGTCCCTGGTGTGGCGCAAGGGACTCGCCCACCCCGGGATCGACGCTCTCAGGCGTGCTGCCACCGAACTTGCGGGCGAGGAAGGATGGCTTATGAGTCACCTGGAAGGGTGGGTTCCCACCGGGGAATCACTCATCCTGATGACCCATGCATGAGACGTAACCCCACGAGTCCCTCACGGCGCTACATTTTTCCTCCGGGCGCAGTGTGATATTTGGGGGCGCTTTGACCGGGTGGGGGCCCGGTCCGGACGACGAAGTGATGTAGGCCCGGAGTCGTCGCGCACCCCGTGAACAGTCCCGTGGGGGGAAGCACGTGCGCGTGGAGAACTGGCGAAAAGACGCTCAACCGAATCGACGATCCGTCGATCAGCGGGACGGGCGGACAGCCGAACCGTCCCCCGGCCCAGGAGCCGCGGATCCGGTCGTCTGGCCGGAGGCCGGCGGCAGAACGGCATCGTGGCCGAGCAGGGGAGTTGGCATCAGTCCTGAGCGTGGGGAACGCGCCGACAGCGCCGTCGGCGGCTTCGGCGGACGTTCCGAACGAACCCCGGAGCCGGACGCGGCGCTGCTCCTTGGCCGCGCGTCCGACGGCGGCCTTCTCTCCGGTGCCACGGCGGACACCGGTCTCCTGTCCGGCCGTTCGCCCGACGGCGAACCGCTGTCCGGAGGTGCCGACACCGAGGTGAGACCACCGGCCGGGCGTTCCCGGACGGGGCGATCGGGCCGGTCGGGCCGGTCGCGCTTCGGCTTCGGCGGTTCGGGGGAGGGCGGGGCGTCGTCCCGCGGCCGGCGGGCCAAGGGCCGGCCCTTCTCCGCCGATCCGCCGACCGCCGACGCAGCCGGATCGGAGCCGCCGACCGAGGTGCTCACCGGATCCGTCGTGACACCCGGGGCGGACCCGGAATACGTGCCGCCGGGCTCGCGTCCGGTGCCGCCGTCCTGGGAGCAGCCCGACGTCCCCGGACACAACCACGACCCGCACGAGGTCACCGTCCAACTCGACGGCACCGGGCGCCGACTGGACGATCGGCTGCTCAAGCAGACCGAGGGCGGCGCCGCGGGCCAGGAGTCGGACGGCCCGGTCTTCGTCGACGAGTCCGGCCGCCGCAGCCGCCGCTACCGCCGACTCGGCATCTTCGTCGCCGCGGCCTGCGCGGTCTACGCCGTCGTCATCGTCGCCACCCTCCTGTCCGGGAACTCGAACGCGCCCTGGCTGCCGGTGCCGGGCCAGAAGAAGGACCAGCCCGCGGGCAAGGTCGACACCTCTCCGCTGCCGTCCAAGGCGGTGGACGCGCCCGCCCCGGGGGAGGCCGCCGCGCCCGGCACGGTCGCGACGGCGGAGGACGGCACGACGCCCGAGCCGGGGAAGTCCCCGAAGGCCAAGGCGTCCGGCAAGTCCAAGGCTCCCAAGGCGTCGGGCGAGCCGAAGCCGAGCGCGTCGACGACGAAGAAGCCGAAGCCCGGCGTCACCTCGAAGGGCCCGGACCCCAAGCCGTCGAACCCGGTCGTCGACCCGCCCACGTCTCCGACCCCGACGACCACCCCGCCCACGACACCCCCGCCCTCTGAGCCGCCGGCCACCGGCGGTGGGGACGCGGGCGGCGGGACCGGCGCCCAGCCGGCGGGCTTCACCCCCTCCGCACCCGCCCCGAGCGACACGAGCTCGTCGGCGTCCGCCGCGCCGAGCGGCGTGTAGTCACCCGGGACCCGCCGTGCCGTTCCGCGGACGTTCCCACCGGCACCCGCCGTGCGGGACGGCTCACGGGTCAGGCGCCGTCGGCCGCGCCGACGGCACGGGGGCGATCGGCGCTCACCGTGCCGGGCGGCCGCGGTTCGCGGGCCTTCGACCGCCGGGTCGTACGCGGGCGACCGGTACGCGACGTACGCGACGGGCTGCGGTCCACCGGCGGTCATCACAGGGCCGCAGGCGGTTCGCCGGCTCCGCCCGTCCGCCGAAGCCCGGGCGGTTCGCCGGTACTCGTCCGCCCGCCGAACCCCGGGTCGGTTCGCCGGTACTCCTCCGTCGGGCCGCACGTGGTCGTCCCTCGGCACCCGCCGTACCGGGTCGCACGCGGTCGCCCCTCGACCGGCACGGCTGCGGTTCCGGCTGCCGGCCGGGCCGTGGACGTCCCCGTCGATGTCGCGCCGAGCCGCACGCGGTCCCGCGGAGCGGTCACCGCGTCGGGCCGCGTCCGGTCCCTCGGAGCGGTCGGCGCGTCGGGCCGCGTCCGGTCCCGGCGGTCGAGCGTCCCGAGTTCCCCGTCCACCTCACTCGTCACTCGTTCCCGGAGAACCCTCTCTGATGGCTTCCCGTACCAGCCGTCACGGTCCGGCGCCCAAGGCGCCGGGTCATGGCTCACGCACCACCCCGAAACGTCACCGTGACGCCCGGCGCCGGCGACTGCCGATGCGCTTCCTGCTGCCGATGTTCATCCTGCTCGCGATGATGGCGATGCTGATGCTGCGCGGCTACGTGCACAGCGAGATCCTCGCCGACCACCGCATCCAGCCCGAGGCCGCCACCGACAAGGTGCCGGAGAAGATCCTCGACGGCGGCCCCGTCATCGACACCCGCGGCGGCCGCACGACCAGCCTCGGCATCCCCGACCACCGTCTCGTCCTCACCTTCGACGACGGCCCCGACCCGACCTGGACGCCCAAGGTCCTCGACGTCCTCAAGGCGCACCACGCCCACGCGGTCTTCTTCGTCACCGGCACCATGGCGTCGCGCTACCCGGACCTGGTCGAGCGCATGGTGAGGGAGGGCCACGAGGTCGGCCTGCACACCTTCAACCACCCCGACCTGTCGTACCAGACGAAGAGCCGCATCGACTGGGAGCTGTCGCAGAGCCAGCTCGCCCTGGAGGGTGCCGCCGGCATCCGCACCTCCCTCTTCCGGCCGCCGTACTCCTCCTTCGCCGACGCCATGGACAACCGGTCCTGGCCCGTGACGAAGTACATCGGCACCCGCGGCTACATCACCGTCGTCAACAACACCGACAGTGAGGACTGGCAGAAGCCCGGCGTCGCCGAGATCGTCCGCCGGGCCACGCCCAAGGGCGGCAAGGGCGCCATCGTCCTCATGCACGACTCCGGCGGCGACCGCCACCAGACCGTGCAGGCCCTGGACAGCTTCATCCCCGAACTCCAGCAGCGCGGCTACGACTTCGAGAACCTCACCGAGGCACTCGACGCGCCGAGCGCGCACACCCCGGTCACCGGCCTCGACCTGTGGAAGGGCCGGGCCTGGATCTTCCTCGTCCAGGCCTCGGAGAAGACCGCCGACGTCCTGGTCGTCGGCATCGCCGTCATCGGCGTGCTCGTGTTCACCCGGTTCGGCCTGATGCTGCTGCTCTCCGCCACCCACGCGCGCAAGGTCCGCCGGGCGGGCTTCCGCTGGGGACGGACCCCGATCACCGAACCGGTGTCGGTGCTGGTGCCCGCGTACAACGAGGCCAAGTGCATCGAGAACACCGTCCACTCCCTGATGGCGAGCGAACACCCCATCGAGATCCTCGTCGTCGACGACGGATCGAGCGACGGCACCGCCCGCATCGTCGAGGACCTGGACCTGCCGAACGTACGCGTCGTGCGCCAGCTCAACGCCGGCAAGCCCGCCGCCCTCAACAGGGGCCTGGCGAACGCCCGTCACGACATCATCGTGATGATGGACGGCGACACCGTCTTCGAACCGGCGACCGTCCGCGAACTCGTCCAGCCGTTCGCCGACCCGCGCGTCGGCGCGGTCGCCGGCAACGCCAAGGTCGGCAACCGCGACTCCCTCATCGGCGCCTGGCAGCACATCGAGTACGTGATGGGCTTCAACCTCGACCGCCGCATGTACGACCTGCTGCGCTGCATGCCGACCATCCCCGGCGCCGTAGGAGCCTTCCGCCGTACGGCACTTGAGCGCGTCGGCGGCATGAGCGACGACACGCTCGCCGAGGACACCGACATCACCATGGCCCTGCACCGCGACGGCTGGCGAGTCGTCTACGCGGAGAACGCGCGCGCCTGGACCGAGGCACCTGAGTCCGTCCAGCAACTGTGGTCCCAGCGCTACCGCTGGTGCTACGGCACCATGCAGGCCATCTGGAAGCACCGCCGCGCCCTCATCGAACGGGGCCCCTCGGGCCGCTTCGGCCGCGTCGGCCTGCCCCTGGTGTCCCTCTTCATGGTGCTGGCCCCGCTGCTGGCACCCTTGATCGACATCTTCCTGCTGTACGGCGTCGTCTTCGGCCCGACACAGAAGACGGTCGTCGCCTGGCTCGGAGTCCTCACCATCCAGGCGGTGTGCGCGGCCTACGCCTTCCGCCTGGACAAGGAACGCATGACCCACCTGATCTCGCTCCCTCTCCAGCAGGTCCTGTACCGGCAGTTGATGTACGTCGTCCTGCTCCAGTCCTGGATCACCGCCCTCACCGGCGGCCGGCTGCGCTGGCAGAAGCTGCGCCGCACGGGCGTGGTGGGGACACCGGGATCGGCCCCGCGCCAGCGGGAGCCGCAGGACGGGAACGAACGGAGGCCGGTCGGATGACCACGCACGAGTACCCGGTGGGGTCCACGCCGCCGCTGGGATCGCCGAGGGTGGGGGTCCCGCGGCAGCCGGAGGGGGCGGGAGTGCACCCCGGGCCGGGAACGGGGTCACCTCCTGATCCGGGGACCGGGCCCCACGGGGGAGGGGCGCCGGAACCCGGCCGCGCTGCGGCGCACCGGCGTACGGGACGACCGTCCGCCGATCGACCGTCCGCGGATCAGGCGGCCACGGAACAGCCCCAGGCCGCCCCTCGCCGCCCGGGCCGCGACCGCTACCTGGACCTGCTGCGCTCCGTCGCCCTGGTCCGCGTGGTCGTCTACCACCTCTTCGGATGGGCGTGGCTGTCGGTCCTCTTCCCCTCCATGGGCGTGATGTTCGCGCTGGCGGGCTCGCTGATGGCGCGCTCGCTGAGCCGGCCGGCGTGGAGCGTGATCCGGGGGCGCGTCCGGCGGCTGCTGCCCCCGCTGTGGGCCTTCAGCGCGGTGGCGCTGGCGTTGATGTTCGCCGGCGGCTGGAACCCCGCGCACGACCCGGACACCGGCGGCGGCGCGTGGGGCGTCATCGACGTGCTCAACTACATCGTCCCGGTGGGGGCTCCCCCGTACCCCGCGCACATCGGCTCCGAGTCGGGTCTGCTGGAGGCCACTTGGGCGGAACAGGGCGCGGGCCCGCTGTGGTACCTGCGGGCGTACCTGTGGTTCGTCGTGGCGTCACCGGTCCTGCTGTGGGCGTTCCGCCGCGTTCCGTGGGCGACGCTGCTGGCCCCGCTCGCGCTGACGGCGGTCGTCGGTACGGGCCTGGTCACCATCCCCGGTGAGACGGGCAACGCCGTCACCGACTTCGCCGTCTACGGCGGCTGCTGGGTCCTCGGCTTCGCCCACCACGAGGGCAAGCTGGCCGAGGTTCCGCGCTACGTCGCGATCTCCTGCTCGGCCCTGGTGATGGGCTTCGCCCTGTGGTGGGCGTCGGGCCATCTGGGCCCCGAGGGCTGGGACATGAACGACATCCCGCTGGCCGACGCGCTGTGGTCCTTCGGGTTCGTGGTGATCCTGCTCCAGTACAGCCCGTCCTGGAAGGAACTCCCAGGCCGCCTGGCCAAGTGGGACAAGCTGGTGACGCTGTCCAACAACCGCGCGGTCACGATCTACCTCTGGCACAACATGCTCATCATGGCGACGGTCCCGATCCTCGACCAGATGTACGCCCTCCCCTTCATGGAAAGCGACCGCGCCTCCACCGCCCTCGACGAGACGTACTCACTCTGGATGTTCGTCCTGGTCTGGCCCCTGATCGGCCTGGCCATCATCGCCTTCGGCTGGATCGAGGACATCGCCGCGAAGCGGGCACCGCGGGTGTGGCCGAACGGGGCGGGGCGGAAGAGGGAGGGGCGCCGGGGGAGGGAGTGAGGGGGCGGTCACCCGACCATCCCTGACTCTCCTTGCCCCTCGCTGAGTTGGCCACCGCAGGATCTTTGCGGTGGCCAACTTCGTGACCGATCCCACGCCGCCCCGTCACTCAATCGAAGGTTCCGTGGGGCTGGTTGATCACTCTTTGATGGCCTTTGCCCACCTGCTGTTGCGTGCTTGATACCGTTCGCTCTGGTGTCGTCCCGCCGGCCCCCGATAGCGTGTTGCTGCCCTTCCGCACCCCACGCCGCACAGGAGCCCGCCGTGAACCGCCGCCCCCGCCTGCTTGCAACAGCCGCCGTCGGCGCCACAGCCGCACTGCTCCTGACCGCGTGCGGCGGCGGTGACGACGAGTCGAAGGGCAACGACAAGATCGCGGGGGCGGACACAGGGGAGAAGACGTCGGCTTCGCCTAGCGCGAGCGCGGCGGATTCGGCGGGGCGGCCGAAGATCGAGTTGCCGTCGGACCTGACGTACACCTTCGAGTGGCCCAAGACGGGTGACAAGCAGAAGGATGCGGTTCTCGCGGACGGTGAGCAGTCGATCAAAGCCGTGGCCCTGGCGATCGCCAATCAGAACGCTCTCGATAAGGGCTACCTCTTCTACTACGAGGGTGAGGCGGCTGCGGCGACCCAGAAGTTCATTGAGGCCTACGTCAAAGCCAAGGCCCGCACGACCGGCACCTATCGCTACTACGACGCTGCGGTGAAGGTGAGCGGGTCCGACAGTGCCTCGCTCGTGTATTGCGAGGACCAGGGCAAGGCGTACGACATGTATCTGAAGCCCAAGAAAATTGACAAGACGGCTGTCACGAAGAACAGCTACGTGCTTTACAACACCCAGCTCCGCAAGAACGACAAGGGAGTCTGGGTCATCGAGAAGCTTCTTTCCCAGAGGGGGAGTACCAAGTGCCAGCCCTGAGTGCCGGGTCGCGCGTCCTGATCTCCTCCGCGTTGATCGGCTCGATCTGCTTGTGCGCCGCGCCTGCTATGGCCGACAACAAGATCGGTGGTGGCACTCGGACGCCTCCTCCGAATGGCCAGGCTCACGGTGATACGGATGGAAACGGCAACCTTTCCGCGACTGCCGGAGTTGTCGTCTTCGACCGTTCGAACAACGGATCTGGCGATTCGACCGGCGCGGTCACTTCTGCCTCCAGCAACTGGACGCCTCCAGCCTGTTACTACGCCCCGAAGTACACGCCGGATCAGCTGCAGAAATACCTGGAGCCCATCTGGAACGCCGAGTCGACCGGTCCTCAGTGGGATGCTGAGCAGCGGGACAAGTACGTCAACGGTGGCGAGGCCAAGGACTTCAACAAGGCCAAGACCGGTAAGGGCTATTGGTGGGACTCGTACGTCACTAAGGGGCGTGAGGGTGACCCGGGTGCGCTGAAATGCAGCAAGGGCATTTTCTGGGTGGACACGGGGACACCCCCGCCGGCGGATGTCCCGGAGGCGATCACCCCGGAGATCCTGGCCCAGCTCGCGTATGCGGAGATACGGGTCCCGTCGACCAAGGTCGATCTGGCTCCCGCGGGGACGACGAAGGTGAATCTGCCGACGTGGGCGTGGCTGGACACGGCGAAGTTCAAGCCGGTGTCGGTGACGGCTTCGGTACCCCTGCTGAATGTCTCGGCGACGACGACTGCCGAGCCGGTCTCGGTGAAGATCGAGGCAGGGACGGCGGACGCGACGACGTATCCGGCGTCGGGGGTCTGCGAGATAGCCGGCGACCACATCGGTGAGGCCTACGCCAAGGGCAAGGCGAAGCAGACGCCACCCTGTGGGGTGAAGTACCTGCGGTCTTCGGGGGACGGTTCGTTCAAGTTGCGGGCGACCATCACGTGGAAGATCCACTGGACGGGCACGGGCGTCGCTGCCGCGCAGGATCTGCCCGATGGCACATTCGGCGCCGAACAAGATGTGGTCGTGCAGGAGATTCAATCCGTTAATCGCTGAGTCCGGCCCTCCGGACTCGCTGAGAGATCCGGAAGAGGCACAGGGCGTGGCGGAGCGATTAGCCGTTGACGGCGATGAGCTGTCGCACTTCATGAAAATGCTCAGGAAGTCGACCGACTCGCTGAAGGGCCTGCGCAGGGCGCTGGAGGACGCCACGGTCACCGGCCTGGGCACGGACGACCTCGACCGAGCCTGCGAGGAGTTCCAGGACAACTGGAAGTTCGGAGCGGACCAGATCGGTGAGCAGACCCAGGATCTGGCGAAGATCGTCGGGAAGAGCAGGGACAGCTACCGCGAGGTGGACAAGGCCCTGGAACAGGCCTTGGCACACAGCAGGAACCGCGGCCCGGGCGGTGGTACGCGGTGACGTACCCGCCCGGGGAGACGGGAGCGGCGCTCGATCCGCGATCCCGCGCCGACCGCTCATTGCCACAGGGTCTCAAGTCGGCGCCCCCTATTCCGAACCCTGACTTCCCCCACCTCGGCTTCAACCCGGTGCCGGGCAGCACGGACACCGTGAGGGGGCTGTGCAAGAAGCTCACAGGGTGCGCGAAGGTCCTCGAAGAGACACACGACCTTGTCACCAGGCTGATGGACGGCAGCTATTGGGAGGGCGACGCTGCGGTCGCCTTCCGGGAGCAGCTGGACGGCGGCCCGCTGCCCTTGAACCTGAAGAACGCCGCGCACTCCATCCGCAAGGCAGCCAGGCAACTCGACCGCTGGGAGGGCGAACTCGACGCCTTCCAACGCCGGGCCAAGAGGCTGGAGGGGGACGCGAAGGACGCACAGGCCGCGGTTGACCGGGCGAAGGGGCATGCTGCGCACGCGGGCGACAACCCCGACCTGGACAAGAAGAACTCCGGCCATGCCGACGCTCGGAAAGCCCTGACCAAGGCGAATCGGGCTGTGGACGACGCCGAAGACGCCTTGGAAAAGATCCGCACCAAGGCCCGCGAACTCGCCTCCGAACATGAGGACCAGGCCCAACGCCGGGCCGCCAAGATCCGCGACGCAACGAAGAAGCTGGCTCCACACGAACCGGGCTGGTTCGACTCGGCACTCGACTGGCTGGTGGAGAACCTGCCGGACATCTTGAGCACGGTGGGGGCGGTCATTGGGCTGGTGGCGTTGTTCGTCGTCTCGGGTGGCACTCTGGCAGCCGTCTTGCTGCTTGCTGCGTCAGCTCTGAGCGCCGCGTCCTTGACGACTCGTATCTCCGAGCACCCTGAGGTATGGGCCTCGCTGCGGGATGGATTTGGCAAAGGTGAAATCGATGCAGACTTCTGGAGCAATCTCGTGACGGTGGGGGGCGACGCTCTGGGGATGATTCCCGGAATCAGCGCGGTGGGCAAGGGCGCGTCTGTTGGCCTTAGGGCCACGGGTGAGGCGGGGGAGGTGCTTTCCGTGGGCCAACGACTTGTTCGTACCGGAAGTAGCACCATGGAGCACGCAAAAGCTATTTCCAACTTGGACAATGCGCTGCTTGGATGCACGATTCGCGGCGCCCGGGCGGCGCAGATCACCAAAACGGTCGAGGTGACATCGGCTTCGATCGGTGTGGGTACCGCGGTCTTCGGCCTGGCCGCGACGGCTGTGGATACGGACGACGACGGGATCAAGGACGGGTCCGTGGCGAGTATCGATGGAGCGAGGTTAGGCCTTGACATCGGAGGGCTCGGGGATGTTGCCCGCCATGTTTTCTGAGACCGAACAGAGGGAGCCGCTGTATGCAGCCGACTGACTACCTCACGGCGTGGGACCACCCTCCGACCAGGCGGTCATGGACACAGCACATGGTTCTAATCGCGCTTAGGCTAATCGGCTGGATCAGCATGTGGATTGTCTCCCTGGGCGTACTGGTGGTGTTCCTGTCTCCGGGGTTCACCCCACTCTTCGTTCCTCTGCTCGGCTACGCGACCTTCCGAGCCGTCCTCCAGCTCGCCTACATCCGCCCCTCGCTCTACATCCGACGTGTCCTCCAGCAGTACCCCTGGCAGCTGCTGACCGGAGTTCCCCGTGGTCGCAACAGGCATCCCCAGGTCGAAGAGGACGAGATGTGGTTGGAGTTGCCCAATCCGGAGAGGCCGGCGGAGCAGATCCCTCTGCTCTTCCTCTCCGGCATGCGCACCTTCTGGTGGATGCGACGCTTCGGTACCGCCCGCACGAAACCCGAGCTGAAGGCGCAGATCGAGCCGCTCTGGTTCGCCGGTGACCCTCGCTTCGTCGCAGTGATCGCAGCCACCGGCCGCAGCGGCAAAGCGCCCAGAAGGCTGCACCTCCTGTACCAGCTCACGGCCACAGGCCGCCGGGGCATCGAGCCGATCGACTGGGATGCGAGCCCTGCCGCGCTGGAGCGTGCCCGTCGCTCAGGAGCGCACGTCCCCCAGGCCGTGAGCCCCCACCCCCACGCCCACCCGCACTGACTGGCACCCGGCAGGCACTGATGACCACAGCCCCCACCTTCACTGTCGCGGACTCGGCCGAAGACCCCGACGCGGAGATCTGGTTCGCGGAGCCGGCGGGCTTCACCGCCGTCCCACTCGCCGCGTTGCTCCCGTCACCGGACTCCGCGTCGGCCGAAGAGCTGCGCTCGACCCTTGCGCCCCTTCTCCGGGCGGCGCCCGACGAGATGGCCCGGCAGCAGTTCATCGCCCAGCTCGCCCAGGGCCAGCAACTACTCAAGGGGTTGAGCGAAGCAGGCATCGCCCACTGCTCGATCGGTCTGCATCGCGATGATGTCGACGAGACGGGTCCCGGTGAGGGCAGGCCGCTGCTGTCATTCCTCACGGTTTCCTGGATGCCGACGGCAGTGTCACCACGTGCCGTGATGGCAGCTCGCGCGGTGAGCGGCCCCAACGGACGAACAGGCATCGAGTACGCCGAACTCGAATGCGGCCCGGCAACGTTCAGCGAGACGCTTCGCACGCCAAGGGCCGGCTGCGGTCTGCCACGGGTGCCTCTGATCCAGTTCCACGCCCACCTGCCACACCCGGACTGCAAGCGACTCGCAGTCTGCACCTTGAGCACCACGGCTGTCGCACGTCACGAGCAGTACCGTGCGATCCTCCGCCAGGTAGCGGCCACGGTCTGTTTCGAGAGCCCGCTGGAGCAGCGGTCGGCTGAGTAGGCCCTAGGACCGGTCAAGCCCGAGTAAACCGCCCCCACCACCGTTCTACGCACCCCCACCCCCATGAAAAGCTGACCCCGTTGCTGTTGTGAACGCGGTCGAAGTGTGGGGAGTTGGGGGCGGCATGGGTAAGCGGCAGGTTCGGCAGATGTTCCGGTTGATGGCCTCGGGGGAGGCCGTGCAGCTCACCAGTCCGATGGCCTCCGTGAAGAAGCTTGCCCGACTCGCCTACCTGGCACAGCAGTTCGGGTACGAGTACGCGGACGTGCGGCGGGGCAGCGGCCGGAACAACGCGCTCACCATGCTCATCGTCCCCGACCCCGCCCCGCAGGCCCAGGCGCGCGCCGCGCAGAACTGGGCCCAGTATCCGAAGGCCGGCGACGGCGTCTCCCTCCCGCCCGTCGTCCCCGATGCCCTCGAACTCCTCAAGGCCCGGATCAACTTCGACCTCACCGGCAAGAACGCCGAGAAGCGGATGCGTTACGGGTTCGTCGGTCTCACCGTCGCCTGCGTCGTCCTCGGCGTACGGACCGGCGGTGACTCCGTCGCCTGGACCGTCGCCGGAGTCCTGTGGGCCGTCCTCATGGTCGTCCTCGGTATCGGGATCGTCGTCACACGCAAGCGCAACGCCACGTTCGCGGCCCGGCTGCAAGCGGCCGGATTCGCTCCCGTGACGGAAGAGGGCGGGCGCGTGCGGTACCTGCCTCCGACGGCCGGGTACGGCGGATACGCCGGTTACGGGGGCCACGGCGGGCCCGGTGCCGGATACGGAGGGCAGGCCCCCGGCCCGTACGGGCCGTACGGCCCGCAGCGCGCCCACTCCCCGCAGACCCCGCAGACCCCGCAGGCCCTGCAGACCCCGCACGGCCCCCTCACCCCGCGGGCCCAGGCCCCGCAGGGTCCCTACGGCCAGTCGGCCCCGCCGGCCCCGCAGGGTCCCTACGGCCAGTCGGCCCCGCCGGCCCCGCAGGGTCCCTACGGCCAGTCGGCCCCGCCGGCCCCCTACTCCCAGCCGACTGCCCAGCCGACCCCCGCCCCGCAGGGCCCCTACGCCCAACCCGGTCCGTACGCACCCCAGCCCGCCGCCCCCGGCCCCTACAGCCCGTCCGGCGCCGTACCCGCCCCGCACCCCAGTCCCAACCCGTACACCGGCAACGCTCAGCCCCAGCCCCAGCCCCAGCCCCCGGTCCAGCCCTAGGCATGGCCTTGGGATCACGCGGCTGGGTGTGGGACAGGGCACCGCACGTCGGCGCCACCTGATCCGAACCGCCGGCCCCTGGCTGCTGCCGCCCCCGCCGCCCGTCGGCCTCTCCTCCTACCGCCGCCGTACGAGCCGTATACCTTTCCCCCGCCTCACCTCTCGCCACCGCTCGTCCTCCCCGTCATCCCGCACCCCTTCCGTCCCACCCCGATGGCCCCCGTAACAGCCTCGACATCGCAGGGAACCCTGGCTGTCATGGGGCGTTGACAGGCTCCCGGTCATTCGCGGACGTATGAGAACCCCCCACCCGGTGGCTGACGCACTCGGCCCCGGACCACGATTCGACGAGTGCGAGGCGAGAGCCGGTCTATGTACGACGAACAGCAGGGGTCGGATCGAGGGGCGGGGGGTGTGCCCGGGCCTCTTTCCGGGTTCACCGTGGGGGTGACCGCCGCGCGGCGGGCCGAGGAGCTCGGGACGTTGCTGCGCAGGCGCGGGGCAGCCGTCGTGCACGGGCCCGCCCTGCGCATCGTGCCGCTCGGCGACGACGGTGAACTGCGGACGGTGACGCGAGAGTTGGTCGAGCGGGGGCCCGATCTCGTCGTGGCCAGTACCGCCGTCGGGTTTCGGGGGTGGGTCGAGGCCGCCCACGGGTGGGGGCTCGGTGCGGAGTTGCTCGCGCGGCTGGGGGAGGCCGAGTTGCTGGCCCGGGGGCCCAAGGTCAAGGGCGCGATCCGGGCCCAGGGGCTGACCGAGGCGTGGTCGCCGGTCTCCGAGTCGATGTCCGAGGTGCTGGGACGGCTGCTCGACCAGGGAGTCGAGGGACGCCGTGTCGCCGTACTGCTGCACGGTGAACCGCTGCCCGGGTTCGTCGAGTCGTTGCGCGCGGCAGGCGCCGAGGTCGTGCCCGTGCCGGTGTACCGGTGGATGCCGCCGCAGGACATCGGGCCGGTCGACCGGCTGCTCGACGCCGTCCTGACCCGCGGCCTGGACGCGCTCACCTTCACCAGCGCGCCCGCCGCCGCTTCCCTGCTCTCCCGCGCCGAGGACCGTGGGCTGCGCGCGGATCTCGTCGCCGCCCTGCGCCACGACGTACTGCCCGTCTGCGTCGGCCCGGTCACCGCGCTGTCGTTGCAGGCCGAGGGCGTGGAGACCGTACAGCCCGAGCGGTTCCGGCTCGCGCCGCTCGTGCAGGTTCTCTGTCAGGAACTGCCGGGAAGGGCGAGGGCGTTGCCCGTCGCCGGGCACCGGATGGAGATTCGCGGGCACGCGGTGCTCGTGGACGGCGCGCTGCGGCCGGTACCGCCCGCCGGGATGTCGCTGCTGCGGTCCCTCGCGCGCCGGCCCGGCTGGGTGGTGGCGCGGGCCGAACTGCTGCGCGCGCTGCCCGGTGCCGGACGGGACGAGCACGCCGTGGAGACCGCGATGGCCCGGCTGCGGACGGCACTTGGGGCTCCCCGGCTGATCCAGACCGTGGTCAAGCGCGGCTACCGGCTCGCGCTCGACCCGGTCGCGGACTCCAAGTACGCCGACGTCTGAGGGCGCCGGAACAGGTACAGCGCGCGGGCGAGACAGGCCAGTGCGACGGTCGAGAGCACGGCTCGTACGACATTCCAGGCCACCCAGGTGTTCTCGAAGTGGTCGCGTACGGCGGCGGGTTCGGCGATCCGGGCCGGGGCGCCGGCGGCCGCCAGGTCGTCGTTGAGCGGGATGTTCACGGCCACGGTGAAGAGGAGGGCGAGCGCGTAGGCGGCGAGGGCGGCGAACACCCACCACCGGTTCGGGGCGCCGCGCGACTGCCAGGCGGCGACCGCCGTCAGGGCGAGTGCGCCCAGGAAGCTGAGGAAGAACACCGGGTTCTGGATGGCGTCGTTGATGTTCTGCATGACCTCGATGAAGACGCGGTCGTCGCTGCGGGCCAGGGCGGGCATGATCGCGCAGGCGAAGATGTAGAAGACGCCGGCGATCAGGCCCGTCACGACGGTCGCCGCCCCCAGGACACCCGCCGCGGTGCCGCGCCGCCGCACGGTGCCGGTGTTCGCGGGGTGTGCGGTGTTCGTGGTGTGCGCGTTGGTCGTCATGTCCGTCAGTCAAGCGGTCCGGTCCGGTGGGTGACATGGTCGAGGAGCGCGGCCGCATACGCGGGCGTCCACCCTTTCGCCGACGCGGAGCCGGCCTGCGGAACGGCCTGCCGATCGGCCTGCGGCACGGCGGGTGCGCGGGTGTCGTGAACGTGTCCGGTACGGGGCGGTACGGAGTCTTCCGGCACGGCGTGCGGGCATGCACTGTAGGAGGGACCACGGCGGGTGACCCCAAGGCGGTGACAGGCGCATGGCAGCGGGCACGGCCACAGTCTCGTACGACCTGCGGTTCGACTCCGGGCGGATCTGCCTGGACCTGACGGCCACCACCCATCCCGACGAACGGCTCGACTCCGCGGGCCGGTTGCGCGCCTGGATCGCCGCGTCGGGGCTGGTGCCCGCGGGCACCCCGCTGACCTCGGTGGACGCCCTGTGGCTGCTCGGTTTCCGGGAACTGCGCGGCCACGTATTCCAGTTGGTGCGCGGCGAACTGGACGGCCGGCCCGCCGACAACGCGCTCGCCCGGGTCAACGCCGCGGCCCTGGCCGCGACTCCCGCTCCCTGGGCCGTCCGCGCCGACGACGGCTCGCTGCGCCGTCGGCTGCACACCGAGCCCGGCTGCGCCGAACTGCTCGCCGTGGTGGCCCGGGACGCCCTCGATCTGCTCACCGACCCTGCGGCGCGGGCGAGTCTGCGACAGTGCGAGGGTGACAACTGCCCGATCGTCTATCTGGACACCTCACGTGGCCGGCGGCGACGATGGTGTTCGAGCGAGGTGTGCGGCAATCGGGAGCGGGTGGCCCGGCATCGCCGCCGGGCGGCTCTGGCCCGGGCCTGATCACACCCGTCCGTGATCCTCCTGTGACCGGAGGTGATCGATACGCTTCCTTTTCGCTGTCTTCACAACTCAAACAGAAAAAACCCTGTGCACTTTGAACACCCGCGTACCAGCACACGTACCCGGTGATGAGCGACCGACTGGGGGAACCCCCGGACACCGGAGGTAGGCGTGCGCAAGGATTCCGCCGTGGCTGATGAACGCAGGCCAAGGGCCCGACATCGCATGTCTCAGCAGTCCTCGTCGACCGAACCCGACGAGGAGCTGATGCGTGCGCTGTACCGGGAACACGCGGGGCCCTTGCTGGCCTACGTGCTGCGGCTGGTCGCAGGCGACCGGCAGCGCGCCGAGGACGTCGTGCAGGAAACACTCATCCGTGCCTGGAAGAACGCCGGCCAGCTCAATCGAGCGACCGGTTCGGTACGCCCCTGGCTGGTGACGGTCGCCCGACGCATCGTCATCGACGGCCACCGCAGTCGGCAGGCTCGGCCGCAGGAGGTCGACCCGTCGCCGCTGGAGGTCATCCCCGCGGAGGACGAGATCGACAAGGCGTTGTGGCTGATGACACTGTCGGACGCGCTGGACGACCTGACCCCTGCTCACAGGGAGGTACTGGTCGAAACATACTTCAAAGGGCGTACGGTCAATGAGGCGGCCGAGACCCTCGGCATCCCCAGCGGCACCGTGCGCTCCCGGGTGTTCTACGCCCTGCGGTCGATGAAGCTGGCTCTGGAGGAGCGGGGGGTGACGGCATGAACACGTACGGGGGTTACGGAACAGGTGGTCCGGGAGCCATGCAGGGTCCGCGGGGACAGCAAGGCCCCGGAGACATCCACGAGACCGTCGGCGCCTACGCGCTGGGCATTCTCGACGACGCCGAGGCAAGCGCTTTCGAGGAGCATCTGGCGACCTGCGAGTGGTGCGCCCAGCAGCTCGACGAGCTGGCCGGCATGGAGCCGATGCTCGCCGCGCTCGCGGATCTGCCCGCCTCGCAGGGCAGCCCGGCCATCGCGGAGTCCCTCTCGGCCCGCCCGAGCCCACGGCTCGCGGAGCGGCTGGTCGACGAGGTCGCGGCGCGCCGCGCCCACAAGCGCAGGCGTGGAATGTACCTGGTGGCGGCCGCGGCCGCACTGATCGTCGGCGGTCCGCTGACCGTCATGGCCGTCAACGGCGGCAGCGACAGCGGTACGACCATGCCGCAGGCGCACGCGACCAGCCCCGCCAAGGCCGCCTTCGAGGTGATGACGGACAAGACGCAGGCCACGGACCCGACCACCAAGGTCAACGCCGTCGTCGCCGTCGAGCCGAAGGACTGGGGCACCCACGCGGTCCTCCAGCTCAAGAACGTCAAGGGCCCGCTCAAGTGCTCCCTGATCGCCGTCGGCAAGAACGGCGAGCGCGAGACGGTCACCACCTGGGCGGTCCCGAAGTGGGGCTACGGCATCCCCAACGCCAAGTCCGAGGAGGCGAAGCAGCCGCTCTACGTGCACGGAGGAGCTGCCTTCACGCCGAACCAGATCGACCACTTCGAGGTCATGACCTTCGACGGGAAGCGGCTCGTCGAGGTGGACGCGTGAGCGATCCCCGGGCGCGCACGTAGCCCGGCGGGCCCCCCTTCGCGTACGGTTGACGGCTGCCCAGCACGTCAGAAGGGGGCCCGGTGGCCGCTCAGGCTCAGCAGGAATCCGCGGTCGGTTCGGTCCGTCCGTCCGCAGCGGAGAAGTCCGCCCAGGACGACTCCGTACGGGACCGGGAGATCGGCGTCGAACAGCAACATCTGGACCGGGTCTACCGGCGCCTCGAGGAGAAGATCCACGAGGCCGAGTTCCTGATGAACGACGCCGCCCAGCGCGGTCAGGTCGGCACGCCCGGGGCGCTCGCGGAGCGCGACGCCCAGGTGTTCCGTGCCGGAATCCATCTCAACCGTCTCAACAACGAGTTCGAGGACTTCCTCTTCGGCCGGATCGACCTGCTCCTCGGGAAGGACGGCAAGAAGGGCCCCGACGGCGCGTACACGGCCGTCGAGCCCGCCGAGGGCGCGGTCCGCGAGGACAACACGGCCGACATCGCCGAGACGCTCCACATCGGCCGTATCGGCGTCCTGGACGCCGACTACTCGCCGCTGGTCATCGACTGGCGGGCGCCCGCGGCGGCCCCGTTCTACCGCTCCACCCCGGTCGACCCGGGCCGAGTGGTGCGGCGCCGCGTCATCCGCTCCAAGGGCCGCAAGGTCCTCGGCGTCGAGGACGACCTGATGCGCCCCGAGCTGACGGCCACGCTCGACGGCCGCCGGCTCTCCGTCATCGGGGACGGCGCGCTCATGGCCGCCCTCGGCCAGGCCCGCAGCCACTCCATGCGCGACATCGTGGCGTCCATCCAGGCCGAACAGGACCTGGTGATCCGCGCCCCCGCCGCCTCCGTGACCTACGTCGAGGGCGGCCCCGGCACCGGAAAGACCGCGGTCGCCCTGCACCGGGCCGCCTACCTCCTCTACCAGGACCGCCGCCGGTACGCGGGCGGCATCCTGATCGTCTCCCCGACCCCGCTGCTCGTCGCCTACACCGAGGGCGTGCTGCCCTCGCTCGGCGAGGAGGGCCAGGTCGCCATCCGCGCGATCGGCTCACTCGTCGACGGCGTGAGCGCCACGCTGTACGACTCTCCGGCGGTCGCCCGCGCCAAGGGCTCGTACCGGATGCTGAAGGTGCTGCGGAAGGCGGCCCGCGGGGCGCTGGAGACTCCGGGTGGAGCAAACGGACCGAGCGGACCGAACGGGTCGCGCGGCTCCCGTGGTGCGGCCTCAGGGCAGCTCGCCTTCGGTGAGCCCGACACCACCCCCGCCGGACCTCCCACCCGTCTGCGGGTCGTGGCCTTCGGGCGCCGGATCGAGCTGGAGTCCGCCGAACTCGACCGCATCAAGCAGAACGCGCTCAGCGGGACCGCCCCGGTCAACCTGCTGCGCCCGCGCGCCCGCAAGCTGCTGCTCGACGCGCTGTGGGCGCGGTCGGGCGCCGGGACCCGGCACTCCGACCCGGAACTGGCGGCCGAGCTGCGCTCCTCGTTCGACGAGGACGTCACCTCCGAGGACAGCTTCCTGACGTTCCTGGACGCCTGGTGGCCCGAGCTGACCCCGCGCGGCGTGCTGACCGCGATGGCCGACGAGCGCCGGCTCGGACGATGGGCGCGGCGGATCCTCAACCCGGGCGAGGTGCGCCGGGTGGCGCGCTCGCTCAAGCGGGACGGGCTGTCCGTGCACGACGTGGCGATGCTCGACGAGCTCCAGGCGATCGTCGGGACGCCCGCGCGGCCCAGGAAGCGCCGCGACCTGGACCCGCTGGACCAGCTCACCGGCCTGGAGGAGCTGATGCCGGTGCGCGAGGAGTCGCAGCGCGAGCGCGCCGAGCGGCTCGCCCAGGAGCGCACCGAGTACGCGCACGTCATCGTGGACGAGGCGCAGGACCTCACGCCCATGCAGTGGCGGATGGTCGGCCGTCGCGGCCGGCACGCCACCTGGACGGTCGTCGGCGACCCGGCCCAGTCGTCCTGGTCCGACCCGGACGAGGCCGCCGAGGCGCGCGACGAGGCCCTCGGCACCCGCCCCCGGCGCCGGTTCACGCTCACCGTGAACTACCGCAACCCGGCCGAGATCGCCGAGCTGGCCGCCAAGGTCCTCGCGCTCGCGATGCCGGGCTCGGACTCGCCCTCCGCCGTCCGGTCGACGGGCGTCGAGCCGCGCTTCGCCGTCGTCCGGGAGTCCCTCGCCCAGACCGTGCGCGCCGAGGCCGCCCGGCTGCTCGACCGGGTCGACGGCACGGTGGGTGTCGTCGTCGCCATGAACCGGCGTGAGGAGGCCGCCCGCTGGCTCGCCGGGCTCGGGGACCGCGTGGTGGCCCTCGGCAGCCTGGAGGCCAAGGGACTGGAGTACGACGCGAACGTGGTCGTGTCGCCCGCGGAGATCGCGGACGAGTCGCCCGCCGGGCTGCGGGTCCTGTACGTGGCCCTGACGCGCGCCACCCAGCAGCTGACGGTCGTCTCCAGCGACCGTGACGATCCCGACGCGTCCGGCGTCCCCGACCTGCTCAGGGACTGACCCCGTCCGCTCCGGCCGTTCCCGTCCGCCCCCACCCGCACGCCCCGCCGAAAAAGAACTCCCGGGACGGGAATTGCCTTACGGGGATCCTTTGTTACCTTTGACGTGACACCGGCCCGATCCAAGCCCCCGGGCCCAACCTTCGTCGCTACGAGCGACCACTTGCCGCGAGGCGAGCATGGCGGGTCGGTGTCATTGAACGTCGTCCTCCCCGGAGGACCTGAAGAGGCCCACGTCACCCCGTGACGTGGGCCTCTTTCGTTGCCCGGCCGATTCTCGTATGGTGGAATCCGTTTTCCGAAACCGCGAGCCTCTGGCGAACAAAACGTTCGCAATCCGGGGCGACTACCACGTACTCAGGGGTAGGTGCGACGATCGGACGGCACAAACGCAGTGACACGGTGAAAGCAGAGGAAGTCGGCCATGGCAACGGCGCCCAGCGTCTCCTACTCGAACACGGTCCGGCTGGAGGTGCCCGCGAGCGGAACGGCGGTCTCCCAGCTCACCACGGCCGTCGAGTCCAACGGAGGCTCGGTGACCGGCCTCGACGTGACCGCATCCGGCCACGAGAAGCTTCAGATCGACGTCACCATCGCGGCGACGTCCACCGCGCACGCCGACGAGATCGTCGAACAGCTGCGCCACATCGAGGGCGTCACCCTCGGCAAGGTCTCCGACCGTACGTTCCTCATGCACCTCGGCGGCAAGATCGAGATGCAGTCCAAGCACCCGATCCGCAACCGTGACGACCTCTCCATGATCTACACCCCGGGCGTGGCCCGGGTGTGCATGGCGATCGCCGAGAACCCCGAGGACGCCCGCCGCCTCACCATCAAGCGCAACTCCGTTGCGGTCGTGACGGACGGCTCCGCCGTGCTGGGCCTCGGCAACATCGGCCCCAAGGCCGCGCTGCCCGTCATGGAGGGCAAGGCGGCCCTCTTCAAGCGCTTCGCCGGCATCGACGCCTGGCCGCTGTGCCTGGACACCCAGGACACCGACGCGATCGTCGAGATCGTGAAGGCCATCGCCCCCGGCTTCGCGGGCATCAACCTGGAGGACATCTCCGCGCCGCGCTGCTTCGAGATCGAGGCCCGGCTGCGCGAGGCGCTCGACATCCCCGTCTTCCACGACGACCAGCACGGCACGGCCATCGTGGTCCTCGCCGCCCTGACGAACGCCCTGCGTGTCGCGGGCAAGGCCATCGGCGACATCCGCGTCGTCATGTCCGGCGCGGGCGCGGCCGGCACGGCCATCCTCAAGCTGCTGATCGCCGCCGGCGTGAAGAACGCGGTCGTCGCCGACATCCACGGCGTGGTGCACGCGGACCGCTCCGACCTCGTCGCCGCGGCCCCCGACTCGCCGCTGCGCTGGATCGCCGACAACACCAACCCCGAGGGCCTCACCGGCACGCTGAAGGAGGCCGTGCGCGAGGCGGACGTCTTCATCGGAGTGTCGGCCCCGAACGTGATCGACGGCGACGACGTGGCCCGGATGGCCGACAACGCCATCGTGTTCGCGCTCGCGAACCCCGACCCCGAGGTCGACCCGGCGATCGCCCGCCAGACGGCGGCAGTTGTCGCCACCGGCCGCTCCGACTTTCCCAACCAGATCAACAACGTCCTGGTGTTCCCGGGCGTCTTCCGTGGCCTCCTGGACGCCCAGTCGCGTACCGTCAACACGGAGATGATGCTCGCCGCCGCGGCCGCGCTCGCGGACGTGGTGACCGAGGACGAACTCAACCCGAACTACATCATCCCCAGCGTCTTCAACGACAAGGTCGCGGGCGCGGTCGCCGGAGCGGTGCGCAACGCCGCGAAGGCGGCGGGGGTGACGGACGCGGCCAGTACGACCGCGTAGCCGAGCGGGCCGGGCCGGGCCGCAGGACCGGCCGGAAGCGGCCGGTGGCCCGCCTGTGACGGGCGCCACGACCGCCCGCAACCCGGCGCGTCGCGGAACGCGGGGCCAGTGGCCGCCTCTATGGTGGCGGCCAGGCTCAGGCCTCGCAGGCCTTTCCGTGTGACCCCCAAGGGTGTTCGTGTGACTCCCAGGGGTGCCGGATTGGCTTTCCCGCCGCAGGTGGGGGCAGGATGCGTCTTCGGGCGCGACGGTCTGGCTACGGACCCGGGTCCGGGGGCCGACCGAGGACCCTGGCAGCATCGGCTTCACTGTGCCGGATATGCGGCTCCGCCGCGTGGCACGCCTCAACAGCAAGAAGAACACGGGAGTAACAACATGAACCGCAGTGAGCTGGTGGCCGCGCTGGCCGACCGTGCCGAGGTGACCCGCAAGGACGCCGACGCCGTTCTGGCCGCTTTCGCCGAGACCGTCGGCGAGATCGTCGCCAAGGGCGACGAGAAGGTCACCATCCCCGGCTTCCTGACCTTCGAGCGCACCCACCGTGCCGCTCGCACCGCGCGCAACCCGCAGACCGGCGACCCGATCCAGATCCCGGCCGGCTACAGCGTGAAGGTCTCCGCGGGCAGCAAGCTCAAGGAAGCCGCCAAGGGCAAGTAGTCCTGGCCGGTACGTTCCCGTAGGCACGGGACGCGTACGAGGCGCGGAACGCCGATGGGGCGGCCCCTTTCAGGGGGGCCGCCCCATCGTCGTACGTACCGTCCCGGCCGTCAGCCGAGCGCCTTGCCCGGGAGCTCGACCTTCGCACCCAGCTCCACGAGCTTGTCCATGAAGTTCTCGTAGCCGCGGTTGATCAGGTCGATGCCGTGGACCCGGGAGGTGCCCTGGGCCGCCAGCGCCGCGATGAGGTACGAGAAGCCGCCGCGCAGGTCGGGGATGACCAGGTCGGCGCCCTGAAGCTTCGTCGGGCCCGAAACGACCGCGGAGTGCAGGAAGTTGCGCTGCCCGAATCGGCAGTTCGAGCCGCCGAGGCATTCGCGGTAGAGCTGGATGTGCGCACCCATCTGGTTGAGCGCGGAGGTGAAGCCCAGCCGGGACTCGTACACCGTCTCGTGGATGATCGACAGCCCGGTGGCCTGCGTCAGCGCGACGACCAACGGCTGCTGCCAGTCCGTCTGGAAGCCGGGGTGGACGTCCGTCTCCAGGGCGATGGACTTGAGCTGCGAGCCCGGGTGCCAGAACCGGATGCCCTCGTCGTCGATCTCGAAGGCACCGCCCACCTTGCGGTAGGTGTTCAGGAACGTCATCATCGACCGCTGCTGGGCGCCGCGGACGTAGATGTTGCCCTCGGTCGCCAGGGCCGCGGAAGCCCAGGAGGCGGCCTCCAGACGGTCCGGGAGGGCCGCGTGGGTGTAGCCGCCGAGCGTGTCCACACCGGTGATGCGGATCGTCCGGTCGGTGTCCATCGCGATGATGGCACCCATCTTCTGCAGGACGCAGATCAGGTCCTCGATCTCCGGCTCCACCGCCGCGTTCGAGAGCTCCGTGACGCCCTCCGCGAGCACCGCGGTCAGCAGCACCTGCTCGGTCGCGCCGACCGAGGGGTAGGGCAGCTGGATCTTGGTGCCGCGCAGCCGCTGCGGGGCCTCCAGGTACTGGCCGTCCTCCCGCTTCTCGATCTTCGCGCCGAACTGGCGCAGCACCTCGAAGTGGAAGTCGATCGGCCGGCCGCCGATGTCGCAGCCGCCGAGGCCCGGGATGAAGGCGTGGCCGAGGCGGTGCAGCAGCGGGCCGCAGAAGAGGATCGGGATGCGCGACGAGCCCGCGTGGGCATCGATGTCAGCGACGTTCGCGCTTTCGACATGGGACGGATCGAGGACCAGCTCGCCGGGTTCCTCACCCGGACGGACGGTCACACCGTGCAGCTGCAGCAGTCCGCGCACGACACGCACGTCGCGGATGTCGGGAACGTTGCGCAGTCGGCTCGGACCACTGCCCAGGAGGGCGGCGACCATGGCCTTCGGTACGAGATTCTTCGCACCGCGGACACGGATCTCGCCCTCAAGCGGGGTTCCGCCGTGGACAAGCAGGACATCGTCGTTGACGGTCATGTATCTCGCGTTCCGATGAGTTGGGCAGGTGTGAGTCGTCGGCAGGCCGGTCGTACGGGAGCCGAACAGCAAGGGTAATGGCCGCCCACCCCCCCTCTGTAAGCCCACGGACCCCTCAGGTGCGTCATAGCTTTGCCACAACACGAACCGTTCCGAAACGGGCACACGGGGTCACCACCCCCGGCGTGCGCGGTCGGCGCTCCGTTGCGCCCTGAGCTGCATTCACTCGCGTACGGGTATTGCCTCCCCACGGGAGGGGAATGTGCGGGATCATGTCTGGCATGACCGAGGTGTCCTCGCTCACAGGGCGGCTGCTCGTGGCCACGCCCGCCCTGGCGGACCCGAACTTCGACCGTGCGGTGGTGCTGCTCCTCGACCACGACGAGGAGGGCTCCCTCGGTGTCGTCCTCAACCGGCCGACCCCCGTGGGCGTCGGGGACATCCTGGAGGCCTGGGCCGGCCTCGCCGGTGAGCCGGGTGTCGTGTTCCAGGGCGGACCGGTCTCGCTGGACTCGGCGCTCGGGGTCGCGGTCATCCCGGGCGGGGCGTCGGCCGAGCGGGCGCCACTCGGCTGGCGGCGGGTGCACGGAGCGATCGGTCTCGTCGACCTGGAGGCCCCGCCGGAGCTGCTCGCCTCGGCCCTCGGTTCCCTGCGCATCTTCGCCGGATACGCCGGCTGGGGCCCGGGCCAACTGGAGAACGAACTGGGCGAGGGCGCCTGGTACGTCGTCGAGTCCGAGCCGGGGGACGTCTCCTCGCCGGTCCCGGAGCGGCTCTGGCGCGAGGTCCTGCGCCGCCAGCGCAGCGAGCTGGCGATGGTGGCGACGTACCCGGACGACCCCTCCCTGAACTGACCCCGGCGCGGCCCCGCGGCTCCGTGGAGTGGCACGCGACCCTTCCCTCAACTGATGGCCCCTGGCCCCAGTACCCTTGGCTCCATGAGCACTCTTGAGCCTGAGACCCAGCCCCAGCGAGGCACGGGGACGGGGACCCTCGTAGAGCCGACGCCGCAGGTGTCGCACGGCGACGGGGACCACGAGCGCTTCGCCCATTACGTCCAGAAGGACAAGATCATGGCGAGCGCGCTGGACGGCACGCCCGTCGTGGCGCTGTGCGGCAAGGTGTGGGTGCCGGGCCGCGACCCGAAGAAGTACCCCGTGTGCCCCATGTGCAAGGAGATCTTCGAGTCCATGGGCGCCGGCGGCGACCAGGGCAAGGGCGGCGGCGACAAGAAGTAACACCCAGGTTCTCCCCGGCGCAGTACGCCGCGTGGACCGCGCACGGCCGCGGTGCCCCTGACGAGGGGCGCCGCGGCCTTGTCGTGCGCGGGGTCGGGCGCGAAGGGGTGGGGTGTGGAGTTGTTGCTGCGAGTCCTGGGCGCGGTCCTCGGCAGGCTGGGCCACGGGCCGGAGGGCACGCGAGGCGGTCCCGGTCCGCTGAGCCGGGTGGCCGAGACGCGCGCCGCGAACGACGGGGTGTACGGCGACGGGGGCCCGGAGGCGAGGGACCTGGCCGAGCTGGCCACGGCCCTGTGCGGGGCAGTGACCGGCGCCTGCGGCATTCTGCTCGCGCGGCAGGGCGATGCCGGCCACCCGCTGCCGACGTGGGCCGTCGTACTCGCCGCGCCCCTGCTCGCCTCCCTCGTGGTCGCCGGCGCCGGGGGCCTGGTGCGGTGGTGGTACGGGGAGCGGTTCCTGAGGGGGGTGCTCCTGCCTCACGTGCTGGTGAAGCTCGAGTGCGTCGTCGCGGGCGCCCTCTTCGGAGGCGCCGTCCTGCTGGCGATCGGACACGCGGCCGAGCGGCAGTGGGGGCCCTGTCCCTCGGCGGACATGCGTGGCTGTTCGTCGCGTCGATCCGCGCGGTGTCCGTGGTGAGCCGTCGGGCTTCGGGGCGGGCCGCTCGCGAGAAGCGCGAGAAGAAGCGTGAGGAGTCGGGCGACGTGGAGGCTGTCGAGGGCTGAGCGTTGCACGGAGTGCGTCGCGTGGTCACAGAGTGGTTGAGACCTCTTGTGGGCATGTTCATGTACTCCATAGCCTCCGGGGTGTTGTGCAGAGCAAAACCGCCATTGCGCATGTTGCAACGCGCGCAACCCCCACCGGAGGACGCTCGATGAAGCTCTCTGTCCGCAGAATCCGCTCGGCCCGGACGGCCGCCGCCCTCGCGGCCCTGGTCGTCGCCACGGCCTGCGCCCCCCAGACCTCCGACAACTCCTCGTCCGGCAAGGACGAGAAGAGCGGCACCCTGCGGGTCTGGCTGTTCCAGGAGGTCGGCAACAAGCCCAAGGAGAAGGTGGTCGACGCCGCCGTCGCCGCCTTCGAGAAGGCCCACAAGGGCGCGCGGGTGAACGTCGAGTACATCCCCGTGGAGACCCGCGCCCAGCGCATCAAGGCCGCCTTCAACGACCCGAAGAGCGCCCCGGACGTCATCGAGTACGGCAACACGGACACGGCCGGATACGTGAAGGACGGCGGACTCGCCGACGTCTCCGGGGAGTTCGCCGCCTGGGACGAGGCCAAGGACACCGACCCGACCGCACGGCAGTCGGTCACCGTCGACGGCAAGGTCTACGGCGCCCCGTACTTCGTCGGCGTCCGCGCCCTGTACTACCGCACGGACGTCTTCGAGGAACTGGACCTCGCCGTCCCGAAGACGCAGGCCGAACTGGCCGAGACCGCACGGAGGATCCACGCCGCGAAGCCCGACCTGTACGGGCTCGCCGTGGGCGGCGCCTACACGTACGGCGCGATGCCGTTCATCTGGGCCAACGGCGGCGAACTCGCCCAGGGCAAGGGCGGCTCCTACGCCTCCGCCATCGACAGCGCCGACGCCCGGAAGGGCATCAAGGCCTACACCTCCCTCTTCGGCGACACCAACTGTCCCGCGGCCAAGTGCGCGGGCATGGGCGGCAACGACACGGTGACCGCCTTCGCCTCGGGCAAGGCCGCCATGGCGATCGGCGGCGACTTCAGCCACGCGGCGGTCGAGGCCGGGACGGTCAAGGGCAAGTACGCGGTGGTGCCGCTGCCCGGCGTGAAGGCCGGCTCGGTGGCGCCCGCCTTCGCGGGAGGCAACAACCTCGGCGTCCTGAAGAGCACCGCGCACCGCACGCTCGCCGTCGACCTGATGGAACAGCTGGCGTCCAAGAAGACACAGAGCGAACTCTTCGACGCGATGGGCTTCCTGCCCACCTACACCGACGTCCGCGAACAGGTCGCCGACCGCGAGCCCTTCGTCGCGCCGTTCGTGAAGACCCTCGCCTCCGGCGCCAAGTTCGTGCCGGCCTCGCCCGCCTGGGCGCAGATCGACGCCTCGCTTGTCCTGCCGACGATGTTCCAGGAGATCGTCAGCGGCAAGAAGGACGTGGCCAAGGCATCCGAGGACGCGGCGAAGAAGATGAACGACGCGTTCAGCTCCGCGGGCTGAGCGGATGGCGACGCCCGACACCCTCGCCGAGCGCCCCGGACGGGGGGCGGTCACCGGCACCGTCCCCCGCCCCGCCGGGCGCCGAGCCCGCGGACCCGCGGCCGGCCCCTCCCCGCGCGGGCGGGCCGGCTGGACCCCCTGGCTCTACCTCGCCCCCGCCTTGGTCGTCCTCGGCGGCCTGCTGGTCTACCCGATCTACCAACTCGGCCTGATCTCCTTCCTGGAGTACACACAGGCCCAGGTCAGCGGAGGCCGGCCGACCACCTTCGTGGGCTTCGGCAACTACACGGAGCTGTTCGCCGACGAACAGTTCTGGCAGGTGCTCCTCGCCACCGTGCTGTTCGCCGCGGCCTGCGTGGTGTCGACGCTGGCCACCGGCTGCGCGCTCGCCGTGCTGCTCACCCGCGTACGGGCCCTGCCGCGACTCGCGCTGATGATGGCCGCGCTCGGCGCCTGGGCGACCCCCGCGGTCACCGGATCCACGGTCTGGCTGTTCCTCTTCGACCCCGACTTCGGCCCCGTCAACCGGGTGTTCGGGCTCGGCGACCACTCCTGGACGTACGGCCGCCTCAGCGCCTTCGCACTCGTCCTGCTCGAAGTGGTCTGGTGCTCCTTCCCGTTCGTGATGGTCACCGTCTACGCGGGCATCCGCGCCGTACCGTCCGAGGTCCTGGAGGCGGCCGCCCTCGACGGCGCCTCGCAGTGGCGGATCTGGCGGTCGGTGCTCGCGCCGATGCTCCGGCCGATCCTGGTGGTCGTCACCATCCAGTCGGTCATCTGGGACTTCAAGGTCTTCACCCAGATCTACGTCATGACGGGCGGCGGCGGCATCGCCGGACAGAACCTCGTCCTGAACGTCTACGCCTACCAGAAGGCGTTCGCCGCCTCCCAGTACAGCCTCGGCTCGGCCATCGGCGTCGTGATGCTGGTGCTGCTGCTCGCGGTCACGTTGGTCTACCTGCGGCTGCTGCGCCGCCAGGGGGAGGAACTGTGAGCCTGCTCAAGGGCGTTGTCCGGCGCCCGCGGCGTCCCTGGCGGCTCGCCGCCGAGACGACCGCCCTGCTCGTCGCCGTCGTGGTCGCCTTCCCCCTCTACTGGATGGTGCTCGGCGCCTTCAAGCCGGCCGGGGAGATCGAGTCCACCGCGCCCCGGCCCTGGACCGCCTCACCCACACTGGATTCCTTCCGCCGCGTCTTCGGGCAGCAGGAATTCGGCCGCTACTTCCTCAACAGCCTCGTCGTGGCGGGCTCCGTGGTGATCGCCTCGGCACTCATCGCGTTTCTCGCCGCGACCGCCGTCACGCGATTCCGCTTCCGATTCCGGACCACCCTGCTGATCATGTTCCTGGTGGCCCAGATGGTGCCCGTCGAGGCCCTGACGATCCCGCTGTTCTTCGTCATGCGGGACGCCGGCCAGTTGAACACCCTGGGCTCGCTGATCCTGCCGCACATCGCCTTCTCGCTGCCCTTCGCGATCTGGATGCTGCGCGGTTTCGTCAAGGCCGTTCCGGAGGCGCTGGAGGAGGCCGCCTACATCGACGGCGCGAGCCGCGCGCGATTCCTCTGGCAGATCCTTTTCCCTCTGGTCCTCCCCGGCCTCGTGGCCACCAGTGTGTTTTCCTTCATCTCGGCCTGGAACGACTTCCTGTTCGCCAAGTCCTTCATCATCAGCGACACCTCGCAGTCCACCCTGCCGATGGCTCTCCTCGTCTTCTACAAGCCGGACGAACCCGACTGGGGCGGTGTGATGGCCGCTTCCACGGTGATGACGATTCCGGTGCTGATCTTCTTCGTTCTCGTACAGCGACGACTCGTCTCCGGCCTCGGCGGAGCGGTAAAGGACTGATGGACATGATGGATACGGGCCTGATTCCGGCGCCCCTCGCCGTCGAGGGCGGCGAGCGCGGGGCGTTCACCTTCGGCGTGGACACCACGCTGTCCGCGGCGCCCGGCACCGAGGGCACCGAACGCTGGCTGCGCTCGACGCTCGGCGCCGCCCTCGGACTGCCCCTGCGACCTGCGCCGCAGGACGCTCCCGGCGGGGTGCGACTGCTCCTCGACGACACCCTCGGAGCGGAGGCGTACCGGCTGGACATCGGCGACGCCGGCGCCGAGATCCGGGGCGGCGACGCGGCCGGGGTGTTCTGGGGCGCGCAGACGCTGCGTCAACTCCTCGGCCCCGACGCCTTTCGCCGCGCCCCCGTCGGCCCGGTGACGTCACGGGAAATCGCGGCCCGCACCATCGAGGACGCGCCCCGATTCCGCTGGCGCGGTCTCATGCTCGACGTGGCACGGCACTTCATGCCGAAGGAAGGCGTCCTGCGCTACCTCGACCTGCTGGCCGCCCACAAACTCAACGTCTTCCACTTCCACCTCAGCGACGACCAGGGCTGGCGTGTCCAGATCAAGCGCTACCCGAAGCTGACGGAGGTCGGTTCCTGGCGGGCCCGCACCAAATTCGGCCACCGGGCCTCGCCCCTGTGGGACGACAAGCCGCACGGCGGCTTCTACACCCAGGACGACATCCGCGAGATCGTCGCCTACGCCGCCGACCGGCATATCGCCGTCGTCCCGGAAATCGACATCCCGGGGCACTCGCAGGCGGCCATCGCCGCGTATCCGGAACTGGGCAACACCGACGTCGTCGACACGGCCTCCCTGACCGTCTGGGACAACTGGGGCATCGCCGAGAACGTACTAGCCCCCACGGACAACACCCTGCGGTTCTACGAGGGGGTCTTCGAGGAACTCCTCGACCTGTTCCCCACGGACCCCGCGCGCTTCCCGGAGTTCTCGGGCTTCTTCCACATCGGCGGCGACGAGTGCCCCAAGGACCAGTGGAAGCGGTCGGCCACCGCGCAGGCGCGCATCAAGGAACTCGGGCTCGCCGACGAGAACGCCCTGCAGTCCTGGATCATCCGGCACTTCGACACGTGGCTCGCCGAGCGCGGGCGTCGGCTCATCGGCTGGGACGAGATCCTGGAGGGAGGGCTCGCGCCGGGCGCCGCGGTCTCCTCGTGGCGCGGCTACCAGGGCGGGGTCACGGCCGCGCGCGCGGGCCACGACGTCGTCATGTGCCCCGAGCAGCACGTGTACTTGGACTACCGCCAGGCCGCGGGCGAGGACGAGCCGGTGCCCATCGCGTACGTGCGCACCCTGGAGGACGTCTACCGCTTCGAGCCCGTTCCCTCGCAGCTCACCGAGGCGGAGGCGCGGCACGTGCTCGGCACGCAGGCCAACCTGTGGACCGAGGTGATGGAGGACCACACGCGCGTGGACTACCAGGCGTTCCCGCGGCTCGCCGCGTTCGCCGAGGTCGCCTGGAGCCGTCTCCCGGCGCCCGCAGAACGGGACTTCGCCGGTTTCGAACACCGGATGACCGACCACTACGCGCGCCTCGACGCCCTCGGGGTGGGCTACCGGCCGCCGACCGGACCGCTGCCCTGGCAGCGCCGGCCCGGAGTCCTCGGACGCCCGATCGAGGGAGCGCCCCCGAACGTGTGAGGCGGTGGCGGACCGGCGTGCCCCGCCACCCGCGCACCGGCGGGGTGACCCCGCAAGGAAAAAGGCCCCAGGAGTCGCCGAAGAGTGGCAATTCGTGCTCACCGGTGATGCCGTGCGAAAACGGACCATCTCCCTGGTGACGGGGGCGAATGCCTCCTAGCGGACCCCCGCGCCGAGTGCCGGGGAAGATGTGCCAGAGTTGCCACGTCCGCCCTGTCAGCACGTACCGTACGGCAGCACAGGTGGGACCAGGTGGGGCAGCGGGAAGGGGCAGCCGGTTTGACCACGCACGCACCGCAGGCGGCGCAGGCCGTGACGCTGCCCGTCTCGCTGGACGAGGCGGTCGCGGCACTGTCCGCCATGCCCGCCGCCGTTCCCGTGGCAGGCGGCACCGATCTGATGGCCGCGGTCAACTCCGGGCAGCTCAGGCCCGCCGCGCTGGTCGGCCTCGGCCGGATCAGCGAGATCCGCGGCTGGCAGTACCAGGACGGACACGCGCTGCTCGGCGCAGGACTCACCCACGCCCGGATGGGCCGCCCCGACTTCGCCGCCCTCATCCCGGCGCTCGCCGCCGCCGCGCGGGCGGCGGGGCCGCCGCAGATCCGCAACGCGGGCACCCTGGGCGGCAACATCGCCTCGGCCGCGCCCACCGGTGACGCCCTGCCCGTACTGGCCGCCCTGGAAGCCACGTTGATCATCGCGGGGCCGGGCGGAGGCCGTCGCGAGATCCCGGTGTCGCACCTGCTCGCGGGCGTGGACATGCTCCGCGGCGGCGAACTCATCGGCTACGTGCGCGTGCCGCTGCTGCACGCCCCGCAGGTCTTCCTGAAGGCCACCGGACGCACCGGACCCGGGCGCGCGATCGCCTCCGTGGCGCTCGTCCTCGACCCGGCCCGGCGCGGGGTGCGGTGTGCCGTCGGTGCCATAGCGCCGATGCCGCTGCGGCCCCTGGACGCCGAGGCGTGGGTGGCCCAGCTCATCGACTGGGACAACAGCCGGACGATCGTCCCCGAGGCGCTGACCGCCTTCGGGGAGTACGTCGCGGCGGCCTGCATCCCCGACCCCGTCCCCGCCGAGGACGGCTCCGTGCAACAGCTTCCGCCCGCAGTACTGCACCTGCGGCGCACCGTCGCCGCGCTGGCCCGACGAGCACTCGGGAGGGCGCTGTCGTGACCGACGACCAGCACGAGGAAGGCGCCCGCCGCGGCGGCGGCCGCTGGGACCCGCTGCCCCAGGGCGACTACGACGACGGCGCGACCGCCTTCGTCAAGCTGCCCGAGGGCGGCATCGAGGCCCTCCTCGCCTCCAGGGAGCCGCTCGCGGCGCCCGGACACGGCTACGTGCCCCCGCAGATCGACGTGACGCCCGCCCCGCCGGACGCCGGTGACCCGGCGGCCGACGGGGCATGGGGCGCGCAGGGCGGCGGCTCCTGGCCCGACCCGAACGCCGTGCAGCAGGGGGCCGGCGCCCACGACGACCGGTTCGCCTACCAGCCGGGCGCCACCGGGCAGTGGGAGTACGCCGAATACGCCGACACCGCCCCCGAGAGCACGGGCCGCGACACCGGCTACGACGGCGGACACGGCGCGGCCCACGAGGGTGAACACGGCGCCGGGCACGACGTGACCGGCCAGTGGTCGATCCCCGTCGCCGGAGGTGATCTTCCGGACGAATCGGGCGAGTTCACCACATCGGCGCTCGTCGAGCAGTGGGGCGGCACACCGCCCGCCACGCTGCCGGGCGGCGCGTCGGCGCCCTGGGCGAGCGAGATCGGGCAGGCATGGAGCGCCGAACCCCGCGAGGCGGCCGCTGAGGGCCCCGCGGACCCCGAGCCGCAGTCGCCTCCGCCCCCGCACTCCCAGGCCCCCCAGCGGCCCACGGAGCCCGCCCACGAGGCAGCCGAGTTCGCCGCCCCCGAACCTGTCGCCGACCACGCGCCCGAGGCGCCCGCGCAGGACCCGGCGCACGAGACGTCCGAGGGCGTCGGGAACGACGGCTCCGACGACACCGGGACGCCCGCGGCCGACGGCCCGGAGACGCACGCCGACGGCCTCGCGGCGGACGCCGACGACGAGACCACCGACCCGGACCACCCGACCACCGCCCCGCACGACGAACACCCCCTCGCCTCCTACGTCCTGCGCGTCAACGGCGCCGACCGGCCCGTCACCGACGCCTGGATCGGGGAGTCCCTGCTCTACGTCCTGCGCGAGCGGCTCGGCCTCGCGGGCGCCAAGGACGGCTGCTCGCAGGGCGAGTGCGGCGCCTGCAACGTCCAGGTCGACGGCCGGCTCGTCGCCTCCTGCCTGGTGCCCGGCGTCACCGCCGCCGGCAGCGAGGTGCGCACCGTCGAGGGACTGGCCGCCGACGGACAGCCCTCCGACGTGCAGCGCGCCCTGGCCAAGTGCGGCGCCGTGCAGTGCGGTTTCTGCGTCCCCGGCATGGCGATGACCCTCCACGACCTCCTGGAGGGCAACCCCGCGCCCACCGAACTGGAGACCCGCCAGGCGCTGTGCGGCAACCTGTGCCGCTGCTCCGGCTACCGCGGTGTCCTGGACGCCGTGCGCGAGGTCGTCTCCGAACGCGAGCACGCGTCGTCCGCGCCCGAGGCCGGCCCCGACGCGGACGAGGCGCGCATCCCGCACCAGGCGGGCCCGGGCGCCGGCGGCGTCCACCCGTCCGCCTACGAGGACGACGACGCCTACGGCTCCCAGGCCTCGCACGAACAGCCGTACGGCCAGGACGGAGGCCAGGCGTGACCAACCAAGCCGCGACCGCGACGACACCGGCGTCACCAGAGACGGGCCCCGAGCCCCTGCCGCACGGACTCGGCGTCTCCCTGCCGACCGCCGAGGCCCGCGCCAAGACCGAGGGCACCTTCCCGTACGCGGCCGACCTGTGGGCCGAGGGACTGCTGTGGGCCGCCGTGCTCCGCTCGCCCCACCCGCACGCGCGCATCGTCTCCATCGACACCCGGCACGCGCGCGAGATGCCCGGCGTGCGCGCCGTCATCACCCACGAGGACGTCCCCGGCAGCGCCCTGCACGGCCGAGGCAGAGCCGACCGGCCGGTGTTCGCCTCCGACGTCGTACGCCACCACGGCGAGCCCATCGCCGCCGTCGCCGCCGACCACCCCGACACCGCGCGGATGGCCGCCGCCGCCGTCATCGTCGAGTACGAGGTGCTCGAACCGGTCACCGACCCGGAGCAGGCCTTCGAAGCCGAACCCCTGCACCCCGACGGCAACCTGATCCGGCACATCCCGCTGCGCCACGGCGACCCGGACGCCGCGGGCGACATCGTCGTCGAGGGCCTGTACCGCATCGGCCGCCAGGACCCCGCCCCCATCGGCGCCGAGGCCGGACTCGCCGTGCCCCGCCCCGACGGCGGCGTCGAGCTCTACATCGCCTCCACCGACCCGCACACCGACCGCGACACGGCCGCCGCCTGCTACGGCCTCGACCCCGCGCGCGTGAAGGTCGTCGTCACCGGCGTCCCCGGAGCCACCGCCGACCGCGAGGACCAGGGCTTCCAGCTGCCGCTCGGCCTGCTCGCGCTGGCGACCGGCTGCCCGGTGAAACTCACCGCTACGCGCGAGGAGTCCTTCCTCGGCCACGCCCACCGGCACCCCACCCTGCTGCGCTACCGGCACCACGCCGACGCCGACGGCAAGCTGGTCAAGGTCGAGGCGCAGATCCTGCTCGACGCGGGCGCCTACGCCGACACCTCGGGCGAGTCCCTGGCCGCCGCGGTCTCCTTCGCCTGCGGCCCGTACGTCGTCCCGAACGCCTTCATCGAGGGCTGGGCCGTCCGCACCAACAACCCCCCGTCCGGGCACGTGCGCGGCGAGGGCGCCCTCCAGGTCTGCGCCGCCTACGAGGCGCAGATGGACAAACTGGCCAAGAAGCTCGGCGTCGACCCCGCGGAACTGCGGCTGCGCAACGTCATGGCCACCGGGGACGTCCTGCCCACCGGCCAGACGGTGACCTGCCCGGCGCCCGTCGCCGAACTGCTCCAGGCCGTACGCGACTTCCCGCTGCCCGCCCTCCCCAAGGACACCCCCGAGGACGAGTGGCTGCTGCCCGGCGGCCCCGAGGGCGCGGGGGAACCCGGCGCGGTGCGCCGCGGGGTCGGCTACGCGCTCGGCATGGTCCACATGCTCGGCGCCGAGGGCGCCGACGAGGTCTCGACGGCGACCGTGAAGGTCCACGACGGCGTCGCCACCGTGCTCTGCGCGGCCGTGGAGACCGGACAGGGCTTCACCACGCTGGCCCGGCAGATCGTCCAGGAGACCCTCGGCATCGACGAGGTGCACGTGGCACCCGTCGACACCGACCAGCCCCCGGCGGGTCCCAGCTGCCGCGGCCGGCACACCTGGGTCTCCGGCGGCGCCGTCGAACGCGCCGCCAAGATGGTCCGCACGCAGCTGCTCCAGCCGCTGGCGCACAAGTTCGGCATGTCCACCGAGCTCCTCCAGATCACCGACGGCAAGATCACCTCGTACGACGGGGTCCTGTCGACCACCGTCACCGAGGCGATGGACGGCAAGGAACTCTGGGCGACCGCGCAGTGCCGCCCGCACCCGACCGAACCGCTCGACGAGGCCGGCCAGGGCGACGCCTTCGTGGGCCTCGCCTTCTGCGCCATCCGCGCGGTGGTGGACGTCGACATCGAACTCGGCTCCGTCCGGGTCGTGGAGCTGGCGCTCGCCCAGGACGTCGGCCGGATCCTCAACCCGGCCCAGCTGACGGCCCGTATCGAGGCGGGCGTCACCCAGGGCGTCGGCGCCGCGCTGACCGAGAACCTCCGCACCGCCCGCGGCCTCGTCCGGCACCCCGACCTCACCGGCTACGCCCTCCCGACCGCCCTGGACACACCCGACATCCGCATCGTCAAGCTGGTCGAGGAGCGCGACGTCGTCGCTCCCTTCGGAGCCAAGGCGGCCAGCGCGGTGCCGGTCGTGACGTCCCCCGCGGCCATCGCGTCCGCGGTCCGGGCCGCCACCGGCCGACCCGTCAACCGTCTTCCGATCCGCCCGCAGGCGGCTGTGGTGACGGCGCCGTGAGCGCGCACGAGCCCGGCGGCACGGCACCCGGCACCGACCCCGCGCCGGACACCGGCCTTGCCGCCCCGCGGACCGCCGACGACCAGCCGCGCTACGAACCCCCGCCCAGCGTCGGGAAGCTCTTCTTCTGGGTGCTGCTCTTCGTCCTGGCCGCGGTGGTCGTCGTCGTGGGCGGGGTCTACTTCGCCTGAGGCGCGGAATCCGGAGCGTCGGCGCTCACGGCCCTGGAGGCCGTGCCCGGGGACCTCGGGCACGCCGAGGCGTGGCCGGCAGCCTGCCGGCGGGCGGAGAAGCCGTGGCCGGCCCTCGGACATCGCTCGCAAGCGGCCCCGGCGTCACTCGAGCAACGCTCGAGCCGGCCTCCTCCCGCCGCGCGGATCATGGACGTGACCTGCCCGTCCCTGTTCCCCGGGAGACCCGTTCCCGCGGCCTCCCTGCGTTGTCAGTGGGGCGGCGTATGGTTCTCGCTCAATGGGGAACTGCCGTGGCACGACCGGCCGTTCTCACCGGGGGAAGCACAAGCGTTCACTTGCGCGGGGGAGCCATGAGCACGACTGACACCGATGTCGGCGGCGCGATCACACTGACCGACCACGAGCTGGATCCGTACGTCACGCACCCGTCCACGCGGCACCTCCTCACGGGCTCCGGACTGCCCGCCACGAGCGCGCTCCTCGGGTTCGACGCGCTGCGGGAGCACGGCCTGCGCACCCTGGCCGACCTGACGGGCGACGCCGACCGGCTCGCCGGGGAACTGCGCGACCGGCTCGTCATCGGGGCGCTGCGCAGCCTCGACCGCGACCTGGAGTCGCTCGTGCTCGACGGGACGACGGGCGAGGTCTCCTCGGCGTACGTCCCGAGAAGCCCCGCCGACCTGGACCTGTCACCGCTGGCGCCCTCCCTGGAGGCTCTGCTGCGGTTCGCGGCGGCCACCGAGGAACTGACGGCGCCCGGCGGCCGTCCCGGCCCGTTCGGTCCGAAGGCGGTCGCGGAGACGGCGGACCGGCTGGGTGCGGTCTTCGAGGACACCGCCGGCGCGGACGTGCCGCCGTACTGGCGGATGGCCGCGCTGATCCGCCCGCTGGCCCGGATCGCCGGACCCGGCGAGGGGCTCGTCCTCGGCCTGCCGAAGCGGCTGCTGGACGAGGAGTTCGGCGCGGGCGGGATCATGCGCTTCGAGGACGTCGACTTCCCGCGCGCGCTGACGCACGAGCCGACCCGCCGCTTCCTGCGCGAGACCGGCCTGCCCGAGGACGGGCTCCTCTTCCAGCTGGACACCGAGGTGCCGCTGCCGGCCCTCACCGATTACTACGCGGACGAGCGTCCCGACGCGTTCGCCGCCGGCCACCTCCCGGTGACCGCCTGCCGCCTGATCCGCCTCGGCGACCTCGTGGAGGACACGAGCCTGGTCGTGGACGGCGCCACGGGCGCGGTGCTCGCCTGGAGCGAGCCGGACCTGACCCTGCGCCCGCTCAACGCGGACATCTCCACGCTCGCCTTCACCCTCTGGCTCCTGCACCGCGAGCGAACCCTGGACGCGGTCCACGGCCTGAGCGACTCCTACGAACACCTCGCGGCCACCCTGACGGAGACCCTCGCCACCGTGGACCCCGTCGCCTGCGACCCGACCCCGACCCTCCCGGGCGACGACGGCCTGCGCCACTGGCCCGGGATATTCGAGGACCGGGCGAGCGGCTCGCTGTACGCGTAGCGCCCCGGCGCGAGCGGCACGTATGTGGCGCGCGGTCCACCCGACGACCTACGCCGGGACGAGGACGGTGAGCCAGTCCGCCTCGCGCGGCCGGTAGCCGTGGCGATCCCGCAGCCCCGACACGATCGCCGGCACGTGGCCGGCCCCGTAGACGACGGCCACCCGGAGCGGCTCGTGGCCGCGCTCCGCGTGGATCTCGCCGAGCGCGTCGAGCAACCGCTGGTCGCGCCGATCGGTCAGCGCGTGCTCCAGCGGATGGTCGGCCATCAACTCCGCCCGCAGGGTCGACGGCAGATCCTCGACCACCAGGTCCTCGTCCAGGAAGGCGCGCGGCCCCCGCAGCGCGAACACCAGGCCCATGACCGGAGCCGCCACCAAGAGCAGCACGTAGGTCCACCACGGCAGAGCCCGCAGGTCCGCGATCGCCTCCGCCGCCGTCACGTCCGGGTTGACGACCGGGACACCGTCGGGAAGGACCAGTGCGTCCCGCTGCTCCTGCAGACCATTGCGCCGCCGACGCGGGGCGAACCGGTAGGCGAGCGTGAGGGTGCTCACCCCCACCGAACGGCCGCGGATCCCCTCGACGACGATGAGGTCGCACTCCCTGAGCCTCAGACGGATCTGGGAGTAGAACGTCGGCGAAGCCACGTGCAGCATCGGGAAGATCACGAATTCCAGGGGTGTCCCCGTTCGGCGCATGGTGATCACAGCGGATCGGACAGCATACCCCGTCACCTCGATGATCTGCATGATGCCCCCGCGAAGCCCGCCCGGCCGACCGTCCACCCGTACGAGGACACGAGCCTGCCGAGGCCCGCGGTTCCCTCCGCGTGCGACCCGGCCACGGAGCCTTCCGGGAGAGGCACGCCGAAGGGGCGGCACCGCGTGTGCGGTGCCGCCCCTCCGGGTCGCCTGGTCAGGCAGGCAGAGGCCGTGGCGGGAATCGAACCCGCGTAACTCGCTTTGCAGGCGAGTCCCTGAACCACTCGGGCACACGGCCGTTCTCAGGTGCGGCACGGCTCACTCGTTCCGAACCTGATGGGTCGACCGTAGGCGGGTGGGGCGGACGGCTCAAGGGGTCCGGCAGCGCTGCAACGCGACTGCCACACGCCGTTCATGAACACCCGGCGGCGGCGTGGGGGAGTGGTCCTAGGACCAAAGGACCGGACGATCACCGTCCTCGGACAGGAGTCAGTGAGGGTTGCGCACCTTACGCTGACGGCCATGGCAACACTGGAGACCCCCGACGTCGTGACCGTTCCCGCCGAGGGTGAGGGCGCGGGCGAGGACGGTGTGCTCGGGCGGGCGTACCGGGCGCTGAGCATCGGGATCGTCTCCGTGGTGCTGGTCATCGCCTTCGAGGCGACCGCCGTGGGGACGGCGATGCCCGTCGCCGCACGGGAGCTCGACGGGGTGGCGCTGTACGCGTTCGCGTTCTCCGGCTACTTCACGACCAGCCTGTTCGGGATGGTGCTCGCCGGGCAGTGGTCCGACCGGGACGGGCCGCTGGCGTCGCTCGCCGTCGGCATCGGCGCGTTCGCCGCGGGGCTGCTGCTGTCCGGGACGGCCGGTGGCATGTGGCTGTTCGTCCTCGGGCGGGCCGTCCAGGGGCTCGGCGGCGGGCTCGTCATCGTCGCGCTGTACGTGGTCGTCGGACGGGCCTACCCGGAGCGGCTGCGGCCCGCCATCATGGCGGCGTTCGCGGCGGCCTGGGTCGTGCCGTCCGTCGTCGGCCCCCTCGCCGCGGGAGCGGTCACCGAACACCTCGGCTGGCGCTGGGTGTTCCTCGGCATCCCGGCCCTCGTCGGCATCCCCCTCGCCCTCGCCCTGCCCCAGATACGCCGGCGGGCCGGCGGACCCGCCGCGGAGGGGGAGCGTGCCGACTCCGGCATCAGTACCAGTAACGGTATCGACGAGTTCGCCAACGCCAACGCCAACGCCAACGCCAACGCCGACGCCAACGCCGACGCCGACGCTCTCGGTCACGCCCCCGCCGACGCCCTCCCCAGCCCCCTCGCCCCCGCGCCCCTCGGTGCCAGGCCCCTCGACCGCGCGCCCCTCGCCACCGAATCCCTCGCCACCGAACGGCTCGCCGCCGAACCCCGCCGCCGCGTGCCCCTCGACCGGCGGCGCATCCGGCTGGCGTTCGGGATCGCGCTCGGGGCCGGGCTGCTGCAGTACGCGGCCCAGGATCTGCGGACGCTCTCGCTCCTGCCCGCCCTGGCCGGTGTCGCCCTGCTCGTCCCCGCCGTGCGCGGGCTGCTGCCGCACGGCACCTGGCGGGCCGCGCGCGGGCTGCCGTCCGTCGTGCTTCTGCGCGGCGTCGCGGCCGGTTCCTTCGTCGCCGCCGAGTCCTTCGTGCCGCTGATGCTCGTCACCCAGCGGGGGCTCTCCCCGACACTCGCGGGGCTGTCGCTCGCCGCCGGCGGCGCCACCTGGGCGCTGGGCTCCTGGGTGCAGGCGCGGCCCCGCGTGGAGCCGTACCGGGAGCGGCTGATGTTCCTCGGCATGGTGCTGGTCGCGGCGGCCGTCGCGACCGCGCCCAGCGTGCTGATCCCGGCCGTGCCGGTGTGGACCGTCGCCGTCGCCTGGGCGTTCGGCTGCTTCGGGATGGGGCTCGTGGTCGCCTCGACGAGCGTGCTGCTGCTGCAGCTCTCGGCCCCGCACGAGGCCGGCACGAACTCGGCCGCCCTCCAGATCTCCGACGCCCTGTGCAACGTCCTGCTGCTCGCCTTCGGCGGAGCCGCCTTCGCGGCGCTGGGCGGCGGTGCCATGGCCCACGCGGCGACCGGTACGGCCTCCGGCGCCCACGGATCCCACCCGGCCGCCTTCGCGGCGGTGTTCCTCCCGATGGCGGCGGTGGCGCTGGTCGGGGCGTGGGTGACGACACGTGTCAGGGAACGGCGACCTGCCGCCGCGCTCGGCCACGGAGGCTGAGGCCGCGGGCCGCGCCGGGTTCCGCGCGTCCCGCGGTGGCGCTGCAGGGGTGACTCCGGGCACGGGTGCAGGGGTGACTCCGGGCACGGGTGTAGAGATGACTCCGGGCACGGGTGCAGGGATGACGCCTGACATGGGTACAGGGGTGACTCCGGACCGTCATGTGACGTCAGTCCCATCCACGGCGGACCCGGCGTCGTCCGCGCGTTGACACGCCGCGGGCGCCGGTAGGGTGGCCCGGTTGTCATACGTAGCGAGCCGACCGCCCGTCTGCCGTCACCGCCACACCGACGCGCCGCGCGCGGACCCGGACGCTCCCAATCGACACCCAGACCGGAGACCGTGACTACCACCGCCGCCAGCGCCTCCTCGCACTCGCACCACCTCTCACCCGCCTTCCCCGGCCGCGCCCCCTGGGGCACCGCCAACAAGCTGCGCGCCTGGCAGCAGGGGGCGATGGAGAGGTACATCCAGGAGCAGCCGCGCGACTTCCTCGCCGTCGCCACCCCCGGCGCCGGCAAGACGACGTTCGCGCTGACGCTCGCGTCCTGGCTGCTGCACCACCACGTGGTCCAGCAGGTGACCGTGGTCGCGCCGACCGAGCACCTGAAGAAGCAGTGGGCCGAGGCGGCCGCGCGGATAGGGATCAAACTGGATCCCGAGTACAGCGCCGGGCCGCTCAGCAAGGAGTACCACGGCGTCGCCGTGACGTACGCGGGTGTCGGGGTGCGGCCGATGCTGCACCGCAACCGCTCCGAGCAGCGCAAGACCCTCGTCATCCTCGACGAGATCCACCACGCCGGTGACAGCAAGTCCTGGGGCGAGGCCTGCCTGGAGGCGTTCGAGCCCGCCACCCGCCGGCTCGCGCTCACCGGTACGCCCTTCCGCTCCGACACCAACCCCATCCCCTTCGTCACGTACGAGGAGGGGCGCGACGGCATCCGCCGGTCCTCCGCCGACTACACGTACGGCTACGGGTCCGCCCTCGGGGACGGGGTCGTGCGGCCCGTCATCTTCCTCTCCTACAGCGGCAACATGCGCTGGCGCACCAAGGCGGGCGACGAGATCGCCGCACGCCTCGGCGAGCCGATGACCAAGGACGCCGTCAGCCAGGCATGGCGCACCGCGCTCGACCCGCGCGGCGAGTGGATGCCGAGCGTGCTGCGCGCCGCCGACCAGCGGCTGACCGAGGTGCGCAAGGGCATCCCGGACGCCGGGGCCCTCGTCATCGCCACCGACCAGGACTCGGCCCGCGCCTACGCCAAGCTGATCCGGGAGATCACCGGCTCCAAGGCCACCGTCGTCCTGTCCGACGACACCGGCGCCTCGAAGCGCATCGACGACTTCGCCGCGAGCGAGGACCGCTGGATGGTCGCCGTCCGCATGGTGTCCGAGGGCGTCGACGTGCCGCGCCTCGCCGTCGGCGTGTACGCGACCACCATCTCGACGCCGCTCTTCTTCGCGCAGGCCGTCGGCCGTTTCGTGCGGTCCCGGCGGCGCGGCGAGACCGCCTCCGTGTTCCTGCCGACCGTCCCCGACCTCCTCACCTTCGCCAACGAGATGGAGGTCGAGCGCGACCACGCCCTCGACAAGCCCAAGAAGGAGACCGAGGAGGACCCCTACGCCGAGTCCGAGCAGGAGATGGAGGAGGCGAACAAGGAGCAGGACGAGGACACCGGCGAGCAGGAGCAGTTCTCCTTCGAGGCGCTGGAGTCCGAGGCCGTCTTCGACCGCGTTCTCTACGACGGCGCCGAGTTCGGCATGCAGGCCCACCCGGGCAGCGAGGAGGAGCAGGACTACCTCGGCATCCCCGGGCTCCTCGAACCCGACCAGGTGCAGTTGCTGCTCCAGAAGCGGCAGGCCCGGCAGATCGCGCACAGCCGCAAGAAGCCGGACGACGAGGCGGACCTCCTCGAACTGCCCGCCGAGCGGCGTCCGGTGGTCTCCCACAAGGAGATGCTGGAACTGCGCAAGCAGCTCAACACCATGGTCGGTGCGTACGTCCACCAGAGCGGCAAGCCGCACGGCGTGATCCACACCGAGCTGCGCCGTGTCTGCGGCGGCCCGCCGAGCGCGGAGGCCACGGCGGGACAACTGCGCCAGCGGATCGCCAAGGTGCAGGAGTGGGCCACCCGGATGCGGTGACCCGCGCACGCGGTGATCGCCGAGTAGCCGACTTCCGTATCCCGGAGTCCCTGACTTCCGTATCCCGGAGTACCTGACATCCGGGGCTGTGCGTACCTGACATCCGTGTCCTTCGCGGTCCACGTGCGGTGCCCACGGATGTACATGGAGAACCGGTTACCTCCGCGGTGCGGATATCCGGAACCCGCCGCACGGGACGGCGGCCTCCCTCTATGGGGCGCGCAACCCTTCGGACCGGCGTGCGCCCTCGCCTGTGCGCTGCGTGCACACGCGGTGTACGCGGAGTGCCGCGCGCCCCGCGTTCCGGGACAAACGGAATCAGTCCGTACGAGCCGATGCCCGGATTCTGGACGGAGACTTCCGCTGAGCGGACCGGCTCGCTACTGTCCCGCTACGCACACGCCCCGTGGCAGCGCCGCCGCGGAGCGCAGCCGTGAAGCGACTCCGCCCGGGAAGAGCCCGGGTCGCCAGCCGACCGGCGGCCTCTGAAGCGCGTCGCCGACGGGACTCGGTGACGCATCCGCCGAGCGAGGGCCGTCGACCTCACCACTAAGGAGTGGGCGTCGTGACCGCGGAGACCTCTCAGACGCTCGACCGGGGACTGCGCGTCCTCAAGCTGCTCGCCGATACGGACCACGGGCTGACCGTCACCGAGCTTTCGAACAAACTGGGCGTCAACCGGACGGTGGTGTACCGGTTGCTCGCCACGCTGGAGCAGCACGCGCTCGTACGCCGGGACCTCGGCGGCCGTGCCCGGGTCGGGCTCGGGGTCCTGCGCCTCGGCAGCCAGGTGCACCCCCTCGTACGGGAGGCCGCGCTGCCCGCGCTGCGCGCCCTGGCCGAGGACATAGGCGCGACGGCCCATCTGACGCTGGTCGACGGGACCGAGGCGCTCGCCGTCGCCGTCGTCGAACCGACGTGGACGGACTACCACGTGGCCTACCGCGCCGGGTTCCGGCATCCGCTGGACCGGGGAGCCGCGGGCCGCGCGATACTCGCCGCCCGGCAGGCGCCGGTGGGGGATCCCGGGTACACGCTCACCCACGGGGAGTTGGAGGCGGGCGCCAGCGGGGCCGCGGCGCCGCTCATCGGGGTGACGGGGGTCGAGGGCAGTGTCGGGGTGGTCATGCTGGCGGACGCGGTTCCGGAGCGGGTCGGGCCGCGCGTGATGGACGCGGCCCGCGAGGTCGCGGACGCCCTGCGCTGACGCCGCTCCACGGCCCCCGGCGACGCCTTGCGCTGACGCGCGGCCCACTCGTGGTGGCGCCCTGCGCTGACCGCCGGCCCACGATGTGGCGGCGTCTTGTACCGACGCCGGTCCGCGCCCCGGCGGCGCCTTGCTCCGCAGCCGACCGACTGCGCGGCGACGCCTTGCGCTGACGCGCGGCCCACTACGCGGTGGCGCCCTGCTCTGACGCCGGTCCACGGCCCCGGCGGCTCCTCGTAGCGACGCCGGTCCGCGATCGCACGGAGGTGTTCGCCCGTGCCGCCCCTTCCAAGTCGAGTGACCTTCGACCCGTGGGACCTGTCCGGAGGGCCCGGCGGGTGGTGACGTTAGATTGACCCCGTGCTCTCTCGCCTCACGCGCCCCAAGGCCGTCGCCGTCTGCGCCCTCCCCGTCGTGGCCCTGCTCGCCACGGCGGTGTTCGCGCCGTTGCCCTTCTCCCTGGCGCAGCCCGGCCTGACGGCGAACGTTCTCGGCGAGAACAAGGGCGACCCGGTGATCACCATCACGGGGGCGCCCACCCGCGACACCCGCGGCCAGCTGCGGATGACGACGATCGAGGCCACCGGGCCGGACGCGAAGATCTCCCTCGGGGACGTGCTCAGCGGCTGGTTCGCCACCGACAAGGCCGTGATGCCCCGTGACTCGGTCTACCCGAGCGGCGGCAGCGTCAAGGAGATCGAGCAGCACAACGCGAACGAGATGAAGAAGTCCCAGGACACCGCCACCGAGGCGGCGCTCGGCTTTCTGCACGAGAAGGACGACGTCAAGGTCACGCTCAAGCTCGCCGACGTCGGCGGACCGAGTGCCGGGCTGCTCTTCTCGCTCGGCATCGTCGACAAGCTGGACGGCGACGGCAGCGGCGGCGACCTCACGGGCGGCCGGGTCGTCGCGGGTACGGGGACGATCGACGCCGACGGCAAGGTGGGCGCGGTCGGCGGGGTCGCCCTCAAGACGCAGGCGGCCCGCCGCGACGGGGCGACCGTGTTCCTCGTGCCGAAGGCGGAGTGCTCGGACGCGAAGTCGGAGCTGCCGAAGGGACTGCGGCTCGTTCCGGTGACGAGCCTGCAGGGCGCGGTCGAGTCGCTGGTCTCCCTGGAGAAGGGCAAGGGCTCGATCCCGAGCTGCTAGACCGCGGACCGGGCCAGGACGCGTCCGCAGCCCGGTTCAGAAGGCCGCGACGGCCGTCCTCGGCGCGGAGGCCAGGCGGAGGCCGACCTCCACGAGCGTCCATCCGACGCGGGCGCGCAGCCGGTGGGGCCGGGCCGCGGCCGTGAGCCGGTAGGTGTCCGCCTCGGCCCGCAGCTCGGCGGCGCGCAGGTGGTGCAACTGGAGTTGGGTGTCCGGGTGCATCGGTGTGACCTCTCTTCGATGGGTCGAGCGTCGGGATCGGGCGTCGGGATCGGGCTTCTTCGGTGTGAGCCGGCGCGGGCGTGGCCCGGTGACTCAGTCGGACGCCTGCGGGAACACGTGGGTGTGGAAGCGCAGTTGGGCCGCCTCGGTGTCGTCCTCGGGCCGTTCGAGGGCGGCGTAGCGCTCCAGCAGGGCGTGCATCCTCTCGATCAGTTCGCGGGACTGCGCCGGGGTCAGCCGGATCGTGAAGTCGCTCATGTCGGTGGCGCGGGTCCAGTCGTCGGACCAGTCGTCCCGCGTGCCGAGCCAGGTCGACAGTTCGCGGGCGTGGCTGGTCGCGACCTCGTGCAGGAACATGTCCGCCGCCCCGCGCACCGCCGGGTCCGGGTCCTTGAGCAGTTCCTCGTCGAAACCGAGCCCCTGGTCGGCCGCCTGCCACCAGCGCTCCCGCCCCTTGCCCCGGTCCGGCGCGTCCTCGACGAAGCCGTGCGCGGCGAGCTGGCGCAGGTGGTAACTGGTCGCCCCGCTCGACTCGTTCAGCCGCTCGGCGAGCATCGACGCGGTGGCCGGGCCGCGGCGCCGCAGGCTGCTCAGCAGCTCCATGCGCAGCGGGTGGGCGAGGCCGCGCAGGGAGCGGGCGTCGAGCCGCCGGTGCTGCGGCGGTGCCGGCGGCAGGGGCGGCTCCGGCGGGAGAGGGGCGTTCGGGGGGTGCGGTGGCTGCTGCTCCGTCATGCGTACAAAGGTAGCGTTGCAAAGACTCCCTTGCAACGGTTTCTTTGCAACTACTTCTTTGGATGGCCGAGGATTGCCGGATCGGCCCAACCGACCCCCGGGGCAACCGAGTTCACGGGCACCCTCAGTTCTGCTTCACGAACCCCTCGGACGTCATCCAGGCCAGAGCCACCTCGTGCGGATCCTGGCCCTCCACGTCGACCTTGGCGTTCAGGTCCTGCGCCACCGTGTTGTTCAGCGCCTTCGTCACCGGCTCGATGACCTGGGCGATCTGCGGATACTTCTTGAAGGCCTTGGCGTTGACCACGGGCGCGGCGTTGTAGTTGGGGAAGAACTTCTTGTTGTCCTGCATCACCTCCAGGTTCATCGACTTGATGCGCCCGTCGGTGGTGAACACCTCCCCGTACGTGCAACTGCCCTTCTTGACCTGGGTGTAGATGATCCCGGTGTCCATCTGCGTGACGTTCTTCGCCGGGATCGACATGCCGTACGCCTTCTCCATGCCCGGCAGTCCGTCGGCCCGGTTGGCGAACTCGCTCTCCACGCACAGGGTGACGGCGCTCGGGTCCGACTTCGACAGTGCGGCCACGTCGGAGAGCGTCTTCGTGCCGTACTTCTTGAAGTTGGCCTGGTTCATGGCGAGCGCGTAGGTGTTGTTGAGGACGGACGGCGGCAGCCAGACCACGCCGTTCTTCGTGTCGGCGTCATGGACGGCCTGCCACTGCTTCTGCGGATCCGGGATCGGCTTGCTGTTGCCGAGGTAGGTGATCCACGCGGTGCCCGTGTACTCGTACGTCGCGTCCGCGTCACCGTTCTTGATCGCCTCGCGGGTGCCGATCGACCCCTGGATGCCGGTGCGGTCGATGACCTTCGCGCCGGCCGCCTGGAACGCGATGCCCATGATCGCGCCGAGGACCAGCTGCTCGGTGAACTCCTTCGACGCCACCGTGAGCGTGGCGCCCTTGAGGGGCTCGCCCTTCCCGACGGTGCCGGGCTCGACGTCGTCGGTCATCGGGGAGCCGCTGGTCAGCCCGCAGCCGGACGCCAGCACCAGCAGCCCGGCGAACAGCGCGAGGGTACGGGTCCTTCTCGTCGGCCCGGTCACTTCCCCACCTCCAGCCCGCGCGGCCGCAGCAGCAGCTCCGCCAGCGACGCCAGCCAGTCGACCAGCAGGGCGAGAGCGACCGTGAGGACGGCGCCGAGGACCAGGACCGGCATGCGCTGGGTGGTGATCCCGGTGGTGATGAGGACGCCGAGTCCGCCGCCGCCGCCGAAGGTGGCGAGGGTCGCGGTGCCCACGTTCAGGACGAGTGCCGTACGGACACCGGCGAGGATCAGCGGAACCGCCAGCGGAAGCTCGACCCGGGTGAGCACACCCATCGGCGACATCCCGATGCCGCGGGACGCCTCCAGCAGGGTCGGGTCGTTCGCGTTCAGGCCCGCGATCGTGTTGGACAGGACCGGCAGGATCGCGTAGATCGTGATGCCGATCAGGGCCGACTTCTGGCCGGTGCCGAGCCAGATCACCAGGAGCGCCAGCAGACCGATCGCCGGGGTCGCCTGCCCCATGTTGGCGATCGTCATCGCGATCGGGGTGGCTTTCCGGAACGCCTTGCGGGTCAGCAGGATCCCCAGCGGGATCGCGATGATCAGCACGAAGAACGTGGAGATCGCCGTCAGCTGGATCTGCTGCCACAGGGCCTTGGACACCTGGCCGTTCGACAGGGCGTTCTTGGAGATCGGGTCGAGGTCCGCCTGCTGGAACCAGAGCCAGGTGCCCAGCAGCAGGGCGATCAGCAGGGCCGGCAGGAAGGTCAGCTTCTGCCAGCCGATCCGCCGCCTGGGCGGCTCGGGCGAAGGGGGCGCCTCCCGCTCGCCCTCGCCGTCACCGTCGCTGTCGTCGCGGAAGGCGAGCCCCTTGACCTCGTGCTCGCCCTCGGGGCGATGTTCCGTGGGGGGAGTGTTCACGCCTTCGCCTCCCCGCCGTCGACGCCCTCCTGCTCGAACTGGGTCTGCTGGGCGCGTGCCTCCTCCAGCTCGTGCTGGTGCTCCATGGCCTCCAGCCGGTCGGCCTCCAGGAGTTCGTGCACGGAGTTCATCAGGGTCTCCATGTCGACCACCCCGGTGTACTCGCCGCGCCGTCCGGTGACCGGCACCCGGCCCGAGTTGTCGGTGAGGACCGCCTCCAGCGCGTCCCGCAGGGTGGCGTCCCGGGTCACCGTGTCGTGCACCAGGGTGCCCGCCCGCGCCAGCGAACCCTTGGCCCGCATCAGGTCGCCGCGCCGCAGCCACTTGTACGGGCGGCCCCGCTTGTCGAGCAGCAGGATCTCGTTCGTGCCGCTGGAGCGGAGCTTGCCGAAGATGTCCTGGAGCGGGTCGTCGACGGTGACCGTCGGATAGTCGGTGATCTCCACGTCCCGGACACGGCTCAGGTTCAGCCGCTTCAGAGCGGCGCCCGCGCCCACGAACCCCGAGACGAAGTCGTCGGCCGGGTTGGTGAGGATCGCCTCCGGGGTGTCGAACTGCGCGATGTGCGAGTGCTCGCGCAGCACCGCGATCCGGTCGCCGAGCTTGATGGCCTCGTCGAAGTCGTGGGTCACGAAGACGATCGTCTTGTGCAGCTCGTGCTGGAGCCGGATCAGCTCGTCCTGGAGGTGGTCGCGGGTGATCGGGTCCACCGCGCCGAACGGCTCGTCCATCAGCAGCACCGGCGGGTCGGCGGCGAGCGCCCGCGCCACCCCGACGCGCTGCTGCTGGCCTCCGGAGAGCTGGCGCGGGTAGCGGCCCTGGAACTCGGAGGGGTCGAGGCCCACCAGGTCCAGCATCTCCTCGACCCGTGCCTTGATCCGGGCCTTCGGCCAGCCGACCATCTTCGGGACGAGCGCGATGTTCTGGGCGACCGTCATGTGCGGGAACAGCCCGGACGACTGGATCGCGTACCCCACCTTGCGGCGCAGCTTCACCGGGTCCATGTCGGTGACGTCCTCGCCGCCGATCCGGATCCGACCGCTGCTCGGCTCGATCAGCCGGTTGATCATCTTCAGGGTGGTCGACTTGCCGCAGCCGGACGGCCCGACGAACACGACGAGTTCGCCCGCCTTGATCTCCATGTTGACGCTGTCCACGGCCGCGTCCCGGCTGCCGGGGTAGCGCTTGGTGAGGTTCTCCAGCTCGATCGTGGCGCCCGTGGTCGACGAGGCGGCGGCGTCGGAGGCGGTGTCGGGCCGCTCGGTGCGCCCGGTGGTGTCGGCGGTCTCAGGCACGGATCCCCCTCGGGATGGTCAGCCGGCCGATCAGGACGTACGCGGCGTCGAACAGCAGCGCGAGGATGATGATCCCGACCGTGCCGGCGAGCACCTGGTTGAGCGCGTTCTTGCTGCCCAGCGAGCTGATGCCGCGGAAGATCTCGTTGCCGAGTCCGGGACCGGAGGCGTAGGCGGCGATGGCCGCGATGCCCATCAGCATCTGGGTGGAGACCCGGATGCCGGTGAGGATCGGCGGCCAGGCCAGCGGCAGTTCCACGCGTACCAGCCGGGCCGCCCGCGACATGCCGATCCCGGTGGCCGCGTCGACCAGCGAGGGATCGACGCCGCGCAGACCGACGATCGCGTTGCGCACGATCGGCAGCAGCCCGTACAGCGTCAGGGCGATGACCGTGGGCGGAACACCCAGCCCCACGATCGGGATCAGCAGGCCGATCATGGCGAGCGAGGGGATGGTCAGGATCGCGGAGGTGGTCGTGGTGGCGAGGTTGCCCGCCCAGTCGCTGCGGTAGGTGAGGACACCGATCAGCACCCCGATGAGGGTCGCCACGACCATGCACTGGAAGACCGCGCTGGCGTGTTGGTAGGCGTCCGTGAGCAGCTGCTCGTGGCGGCTGCTCAGGTACTCCCAGAAGTTCACGCCACGTCACCTCGGTCACTCGGTTCAGTGCTCGGTCGCTGCCTGTTCCACGAGCGGGATGATCCGCAGCGGAACCGGGTTCTCCATGACGATCGCCGTGGACGCCCGGACGATGCCATCAAATCCGACAACCCGGTCGATCACCCGCTGGAGGTCGGCGTTCGAGCGGGCCACCAGCCGGCACAGCATGTCCCCGCTGCCGGTGGTGGTGTGCAGCTCCAGGACCTCGGGCACGGTCGCCAAGTGGGCCCGTACGTCGGCGCCTTGGCCCTGCCGGATCTGCAGGGTGGCGAACGCGGTGACCGGGTAGCCGAGCGCCGTCGGGTCGACCTGCGGACCGAAGCCCCGGATGACGCCATTCGACTGAAGGCGGTCCATCCGGGCCTGCACGGTGCCCCGCGCGACCCCGAGCCGCCGCGACATCTCCAGCACGCCGATGCGCGGCTCCCGCGCCAGCAGCACGAGCAGCCGCCCGTCCAGATGATCGATCGCCACAGGTGCCTCCGGGATGGTCATCATGTACAGAAAGCCCGCCGGTGTGGGCCATCCGCTGTACAGATTGTTCAGCTGATACGCGAACTATTGCGCACCTTGCGGAACGGCGGGAGTCTGCGGCCATGACGCAGACCACAGACCACACCCCCGACACCGCCCGGCAGGCCGACCCCTTCCCGGTGAAGGGGATGGACGCGGTCGTCTTCGCCGTCGGCAACGCCAAGCAGGCCGCGCACTACTACTCCACGGCCTTCGGCATGCGGCTCGTCGCCTACTCCGGACCGGAGAACGGCAGCCGCGAGACGGCGTCGTACGTCCTCGAGAACGGCTCGGCGCGCTTCGTCTTCACCTCGGTGATCAGGCCGACGACGCCCTGGGGCACGTTCCTGACCGAGCACGTGGCGGAGCACGGCGACGGCGTCGTCGACCTCGCGATCGAGGTCCCGGACGCGCGCGCCGCGTTCGCGTACGCCGTCGAGCACGGCGCCCGCGGGATCGTGGAACCCCACGAGGTCAAGGACGAGCACGGCACGGTCGTCCTCGCCGCGATCGCCACGTACGGCCAGACCCGCCACACCCTCGTCGAGCGCACCGGCTACGAAGGCCCCTACCTGCCCGGCTACGCGGCCGCCGACCCGATCGTCGAGCCGCCCGCCAGGCGCACCTTCCAGGCCGTCGACCACTGCGTCGGCAACGTCGAACTCGGCCGGATGAACGAGTGGGTCGCGTTCTACAACAAGGTCATGGGCTTCACGAACATGAAGGAGTTCGTGGGCGACGACATCGCGACCGAGTACAGCGCGCTGATGTCGAAGGTCGTCGCCGACGGCACGCTCAAGGTCAAGTTCCCGATCAACGAGCCCGCCGTCGCCAAGAAGAAGTCCCAGATCGACGAGTACCTGGAGTTCTACGGCGGCGCGGGCGTCCAGCACATCGCGCTGAACACGAACGACATCGTCGAGAGCGTCCGCACCATGCGCGCGGCCGGTGTCCAGTTCCTCGACACCCCCGACTCGTACTACGACACCCTCGGCGAGTGGGCCGGCGACACCCGCGTCCCCGTCGACACCCTGCGCGAGCTGAAGATCCTCGTCGACCGCGACGAGGACGGCTATCTGCTGCAGATCTTCACCAAGCCGGTCCAGGACCGTCCGACCGTCTTCTTCGAGATGATCGAGCGGCACGGCTCGATGGGCTTCGGCAAGGGCAACTTCAAGGCCCTCTTCGAGGCGATCGAGCGCGAGCAGGAGAAGCGCGGCAACCTCTGACCGGGTGAGGGCCGGCCGCCGACGGCGGCCCGCCGAGACAGGTCGACCCCCTCGGGTCCGGTGGAGGCGCGGCATCCACCGGACCCGAGGCGTCTGCGGCGTCGACCGCGCCCGCCCGCAGGGGTGTTCAGCGTGCCGCCGACGGCTCCGGCGCGGGAGCCGAGGGTGAGCGCGGAGCGGCCTGCGCGACGGCGGGACCCGAGGACGACGGACGCGGCGCGGGCCGCGGAGCCGCCGTGCCCGGCGCACCGGCAGCCCCAGCGGCCTCCCCCGACTCCTCCTCGCCCTCCGACGGCTCCGGCGGTCCCTCGCCCGGCGGTTCGCCCAGCGCCGCCAGCGCCCCCTGCGCCGCGGGCACCAGCAGCGGCGAGAAGTACGGGTTGATCCGCAGCGCCTCCGCGAGATGACGGCGGGCCGGACCCGTCTTCCCCAGTCCCCGCTCGATCTCCCCCCGGTGGTACGCGTACAGGGCGCTGCGCACCTCGCCGCCGTGCTCCTTGTCCATGGTCCGGGTGGCGAACGTCAGCGCCTGCGCGTCGTCACCGGCCCGGTGCAGCGCCCAGCCCAGCGCGTCCGCGACCGCGATGCCGGGCTGCCGGTCCCACTCGGCCCGCAGCCGCCGCACCGCCTCCTGCGGATCGCCGTGGTCGGCCTCCAGGAACCCGAGGACCAGCTCGTCGTCCACCCCGCCCGCCGCGTCCCGCCGCACCAGCTCCCGCACCAGGTCGTACTGCACGCGCGCCGCCCCGGGGAGCCCCAGCTTCTCGTACAGCTCGCCCAGTTCCAGCGCGTAGCGCGGCGCGGGCCGCTTGGCGAGCGCCCCCTGATAGGCGCGCAGCGCCTCCGAGGTACGCCCGAGCGCGACCAGCGCGCGCCCCTGGCCGGCCAGCGCGCCGTGCTCGTCGGGGTCGGTGTTCACCGCCGCCCGGTAGTGGTCCAGCGACTCCTGGACGTCACCGCGCTCCCACGCCAGCCGCCCGCCCAACTGGAGGAAGGCGGCCTGCTGCGAGGCCGTCGTCGCGCCGGCGGTCGCGTCCGCGATCGCCGCCCCCGCGTCCTCCCGCCAGCCGCGGTCCCAGTAGGCCCGCGCCGCGACCGCCTGCGTCACCGGACCGGACCGCAGCGCCAGCAGCTTGTCGAGTGCCCTGCGCGTCGCCTTGTGGTCGCCGAGCCCGGTGTACGCGTCGACGAGCGCCGGATACGCCGTCCACCGCCTCGGCGCCAGCTTCACCGACGCCTCCCCCCACTGCTTCGCGGCCCGGAAGTCACCGCGCGCCACCGCGAGCCCGGCGAGCCCGTCCAGCGCCGCCGCGTTGTCCTTCGGCCGGACGTCCAGCGAGGTGCGCAGCGCCTTCTCGGCCTTCGGGTAGTACGCGGCCGTCGCCGTCCGGCGCGCCTGCTCCGCGTAGGCGGTCCCGAGCACCGCCCACGACTGGTCGTCGCGCGGATGGGACCGCAGATGCGTCTCGCGGTCACCGATGAGCGCCGCCAGATCGGGCAGCGCGGCGGGCGCGCCGGCCCCCACCGCGGTCATCGCCCGGGCCACCGGACCGGGGGCGGGCGGCGGGGCACCGCCCGGACCCGTGGCGGGCAGCAGCACCAGCACACCGCCGAGCACGACACAGCCGACGGCCGCGCCGATCAGCACGCGCCGGGCGAGCGGCGAGCGGCCCGCACCCGCGGCCTCCGCCCCCGGCTGCCCGCCCGGCTCCCCGGATCCCGGACCTGCGGCGTCCCCGGACCGCGGACCCACGGGCTGCCCCGGCCCGGGCCCGGCGGGCACCGGCTGTCGCTCTTCGATGTCCATGCCGCTCACTGTGCGTCAGTACGAAGACCACATCCCGGCTTGCCAAGCCCCGCGCGGATGGGGTTCACACCGATGGCCCCGGGTGCGACCCTGTGATCATGAGCCGTATCGAAGCCCCGCGCGATGAGGACACGGCAGTGACCGGCGGCCTCGTCGAACGCCTGCTGGGCGGCCTGCCGGCCGAGGCCGTTCTCACCGACCCGGACGTCACGGCCGCGTACGCCAACGACATGGCGAGCTTCTGCGAGGCGGGCGTTCCCGCCGTGGTCGTCCTGCCGCGCACCGTCGAGCAGGTCCAGCACGTCATGCGCGTCGCGAGCGAGCTGCGCGTCCCGGTCGTGCCGCAGGGCGCCCGCACCGGCCTGTCGGGCGCGGCGAACGCCTCCGACGGCTGTGTCGTGCTGTCCCTCGTGAAGATGGACCGCATCCTGGAGATCAGCCCCGTCGACCGCATCGCCGTCGTCGAGCCGGGCGTCGTCAACGCCGCGCTGTCCCGCGCCGTCAACGCACACGGCCTGTACTACCCGCCGGACCCCTCCAGCTGGGAGATGTGCACGATCGGCGGCAACATCGGCACCGCCTCAGGCGGCCTGTGCTGCGTGAAGTACGGGGTGACCGCCGAGTACGTGCTCGGTCTCGACGTCGTCCTCGCGGACGGCCGGCTGATGTCCACCGGGCGCCGCACCGCCAAGGGCGTCGCCGGCTACGACCTCACCCGCCTCTTCGTGGGCTCCGAGGGCTCGCTCGGCATCGTCGTACGCGCGACGCTGGCCCTCAGGCCGCAGCCCCCGCAACAGCTGGTCCTGGCGGCCGAGTTCGGGTCGGCGCGGGCCGCCTGCGACGCCGTGTGCCGGATCATGGAGGGCGGCCACGTGCCGTCCCTCCTCGAACTGATGGACCGTACGACCGTCAAGGCCGTCAACGACCTCGCCCACATGGGCCTGCCCGAGACCACCGAGGCGCTCCTGCTGGCCGCGTTCGACACGCACGACCCGGCGGCCGACCTCGCCGTCGTGGGGGCGCTCTGCGAGGCCGCGGGCGCCACCCAGGTGGTCCCCGCCGAGGACGCGGCCGAGTCCGAACTACTGCTCCAGGCGCGGCGGTTGTCGCTCACGGCGCTCGAAGCGGTCAAGGGCACCACGATGATCGACGACGTGTGCGTGCCGCGCTCCCGGCTCGGCGACATGCTGGACGGCATCGAGCGCGTCGCCGAGAAGTACGCCCTGACCATCGGCGTCTGCGCGCACGCGGGCGACGGCAACACCCACCCCACCGTCTGCTTCGACGCCGCCGACCCCGACGAGTCCCGGCGGGCCCGCGAGTCCTTCGACGAGATCATGGCCCTCGGCCTCGAACTCGGCGGCACGATCACCGGCGAGCACGGCGTGGGCGTCCTGAAGAAGGAGTGGCTGGCCCGCGAGATCGGCCCGGTCGGCGTCGAGATGCAGCGGGCGATCAAGACCGCGTTCGACCCCCTCGGCATCCTCAACCCCGGCAAGCTCTTCTGAGACCCGGGGGCTACTCACCGTCCGCGGTCTCGTCCGACGGCCACGGGTCGCGCAGCCACAGGTCGTCGGCCGCCGCGGCCGCGCCCTGCTCCAGGGTGGCCGAGAGCCTCGGTGAGGGCGCGAGCAGCTCGGCGAGGCCGGCGTCGATACCGAGCTGCTCGGCCTCAGAGCCCGGGGGGACCACCCTCAGGGTGCGCTCCAGCCAGGCCGACACCTGCGCGGCGGGCGCTTCGAGCAGCGCGTCGCCGTCCGGTGAACTCAGCGCCATCAGGACGACGGACCGGCCGCCGACCTTCGTCGGCCACACCCGCACGTCGCCGTGCCCGCACGGCCGGAACACGCCCTCGACGAGCAGCTCGCGGGCGAACGTCCACTCCACGGGATGGTCCGAGCCGATGTGGAAGGTGATGTGGACGGCGTACGGGTCGTCGGTGCGGTACGTCAGCCGGGCCGGCACAGGGATGCTGCGCTCGGGCGACAGGACGAGCTTGAGCTCCAGCTCGCGTTCCACCACGGTGTGCATGTCGATGCCCTTCCCTTCGTCGTGCACAGGCCCCTGGGCGGGCCCGTACGAGTGGAGAGCGCGTCCGGGCCGGACCATTACGCGGGTCGGGAGAAGTTTTTTTTCCGGGCCCGCCTCCCTCCTTCTCGGACACCTGCCGGACAGCTTCGTGACTCCGCTGCCGTGAGGTGACGGATCCTTGCCCGAAAGGGGTGGGTACGGCGGGACCGGCCGTGACCCGCCCGCTGTTCTGGTAGATGTGGACCCCCAACACGACCCCCGAGCAGATACGGGACGACGGACATGAGCGCCCCAACCCCGGCACCCGGTGACGACAGGCCCCGCGAGGGGTACTACCCGGACCCGTCCATTCCTGGATATGTCCGGTACTGGAACGGTTCCGCCTGGGTGCCGGGCACCAGCCGCCCGGCACCGTCCGCCGGCGAACCGCTCGTCGCTCCGGCCGGAGTGCGCTCCGGCCACGTGCCCGGGCCCGCCCCGGCCCCGGCGGAGGAGACCGGCCCGCACTTCTTCGACGAGGACCCCGAGCCCCGCACGGCGACGCCCGCCGAGGCGCAGCACGGCAGCCGGCCCGAGCCGGCCGCCGCGTGGGGCGCCGACCGCTCCCGGCAGACCGGCTTCGGCGGCGAGCAGGACCGCCGGGTGTCGTGGGGCGCGCCGCAGGGACCCGACCCGCGGGTGCCGCGCTCGGCGGGGCCCGCCGACACGGAGTCCCGGCCCGACGGCGTGCCGGTCCACGCGGACGGCACGGCGACGATCCCGCCCGCCGAGCCCGCGGGCGGCGTGCCGTCGCCCGCGCCCGGCGGCCCGGTGGTCTTCCGCCGCCCGACCGGGCCGGTGCGGCCCGCGGACTCCGAGGGCCCGGGCGCCGTGGGCGGTACCGGCGGCACGAGCGGTACGGGGAAGGCGGGTTCGGGGACAGCCGACGGGCGGGCTCTGCCCGGGGCCGGACGACCCGCAGGCCCCTCCGGTACCCACGACCCCGCTCCTTCCGACGGGACGATGGCCATCCGCGCGCTCTCGCCGCGCACCGACCGACAGGGCGCGACGCCCGGAACGGGCACGGGCCGTACGCCGGAAACGGCGCCCGCCGCGTCCGGCCCGCCCGCCGCGTCCGGTCCTTCGGCCGGGGCCGGATTCGGGGCCGGGCAGGCGGCACAGGCGGCCGCGGCTCAGGCATCCGCCCAGGCTCCGGCCCAGACGCCCGCCCCCGCGTCCCCGTCCGCCGCGCAGGCCCCTCCCGCCCCCGCCGTGCCCCAACAGCCGGGTCCCGCAGCGCCGATGGCCCCCGGGTCCGGTGGCGGCCAGCCGTCCTGGGCCCAGCAGGTGCACCGGCTCGCGGGCGAACCTGCCGAGCCGGGGGCGCCGGTCACCCCGTGGAAGCCTCCCGTGGAGGACGTGTTCCAGGCGGCCGCGCGCCGGCAGTCGGCGGCCCGTCCGGCGGGCCTCGGCCGGCGTCTGGCCGCCCGCCTGCTCGACACCGTCGTCCTCGCGGCGGTCACCGGCGTGGCCGCCGTGCCGCTCGGCACCCGGGCGATGGACCACATCGCCGAGAAGATCGACGCGGCCAAGCTGTCCGGCGAGAAGGTCACCGTCTGGCTCCTCGACGGCACGACCTCCGTCTGCTTCGGCGGCATCCTCGCCGCACTCCTCGTCTTCGGCGTCCTCTACGACGCCCTGCCCACCGCCAGGTGGGGCCGCACCCTGGGCAAGAAGCTGTGCGGCGTCGAGGTGCGCGACATCGAGGCCCACGAACCGCCGACGTTCGGACGGGCCCTCGGCCGCTGGCTGGTCTTCAGCGTCCCGGGTCTCCTCGTCGTCGGTGTCGTCGGTGTCCTGTGGGGTCTGTTCGACCGGCCCTGGCGCCAGTGCTGGCACGACAAGGCGGCCCACACCTTCGTGGCCCAGGGCTGAGGGGGAGGGGACGGCGTCCGGGGAATCCCGGAAACCGTCCCCCGGACGGCCCCTCGCCGGATGCGGAGCCCGGGGGTTCGCGGTCGACTCGGGCCATGAGCAGCGAACCGCCGCCCCCGGGCCCTGGCCAGCCATCGGACGACGACCCGTTCACGAAGCAGCCCCCGCCCGCGCAGGGCGGGGGTTCCCCGTACGACCCGCCGTCCGGGGGCCAGCCGCCGCCCTACGGGGGCCAGCAGCCCCCGCCAGGCGGCCAGCCTCCCCCCGGTGGCCAGCCCCCGCCCTACGACGGCCAGCAGCCCCCGTACGGCGGTCAGCAGCCCCCTGGCGGCGGACCCTACGGCGGTCAGCAGCCTCCGTACGGCCAGGGCGGGGACCCCTACGGCGGTGGCGGTCCCTACGGCGGCGATCCGCTCGCCGGGATGCCGCCCCTCGCGGAGAGCGGCAAGCGCGTGCTCGCGCGCATCCTCGACATGATCCTGGTCGGCATCGTGGTGTGGCTGCTGTCCTGGGCGTTCGGTGTCACCGAGTACAACGTCGACTCGGACAAGATCGAGTACGGCAAGTCCTTCGGCCAGTCCCTGGTGGCCGCCGTGCTCTACGTCGCCTACGACACGGTGATGATCAGCCGGACGGGGCAGACCGTCGGCAAGAAGCTGTTCAACCACCGGGTCGCCAACCTCGACAACGGCTCGACGCCCTCCGTGCAGACCTCGCTGGTCCGCGCCCTGGTCCTGTGGCTGCCGTTCGCGTTCTGCTGCGCGTGCATCTGGACGGCCATCGCGGGCGGTTGGAGCTTCTTCGACAAGCCCTACAAGCAGGGCCTGCACGACAAGGCGGCCAAGACGGTGGTGGTCCGCACCGCCTGACCGGCAGGCCGCGGCGGCGGCCCGATCCTCGATCACGAACGGCGGGCCCGTACTGCACGGGCCGCGGTCTTCGAGGTGACGCCGTGCGACATCTCGTGCCCCGCGACGTCGAGCGCAACCAGCGGCC
>NZ_JBEZHO010000025.1:0-121364 GCF_040650615.1 Streptomyces sp. NPDC048643 | reverse complement strand
AGCCGCGCCCCGATCGCCCCGAAGTCCCCGTCGTACAGGGTGATGTCCTCGTACACCGGGTCTAGACGGGATCGCGCTCGACGGGACAGCTCATGCAGCGCGGGCCGCCCCTGCCCCGCCCCAGCTCGCTGCCGGGAATCTCGATCACCTCGATGCCCTGCTTGCGCAGATGCGTGTTGGTCGTGGCGTTGCGTTCGTAGGCGATCACGACGCCCGGCTCGACGGCGAGGACGTTGCAGCCGTCGTCCCACTGCTCCCGCTCGGCCGCGTGGACGTCCTGGGTGGCGGTCAGGACCCGGATCGCGTCGAGGCCGAGCGCCGCGGCGATGGCGCGGTGCATGTGCTCCGGGGGGTGGTCGGTGACCTTCAGCTCCTTCTCCCCCACCCCGGGCTCGATGGTGTACGAGCGGAGCATGCCGAGGCCCGCGTACTGGGTGAAGGTGTCGCCGCCGACCATCGTCATCACGGTGTCGAGGTGCATGAACGCGCGCCGCTTCGGCATGTCGAGCGCCACGATGGTGGTCGCCGAACCCGCCGCGAACAGTTTGTGCGCGAGCATCTCGACGGCCTGGGGTGTCGTCCGCTCGCTCATGCCGATGAGCACCGCGCCGTTGCCGATGACGAGGACGTCGCCGCCCTCGATCGTGGACGGGTAGTCGGCCTGCCCCTCCGACCAGAGGTTGAAGCCCTCGTCGCGGAAGAGCGGGTGGTGCCGGTAGATCGCCTCGAAGTGCACGGTCTCGCGCTGCCGGGCCGGCCAGCGCATCGAGTTGATGGAGACCCCGTCGTATATCCAGGCGGAGGTGTCCCGGGTGAAGAGGTGGTTCGGCAGCGGGCCGAGCAGGAAGTCGTCGAGATCCATGACGTGGAAGCGCACGGAGGTGGGCTCCGGATGCGCGTCCAGGAACTCCCGCTTGGTCATGCCGCCGACGAGGACCGAGGCCAGTTCCGGCGCGGGCAGGGTCTCGAAGGCGGCCCGGAGGTGGTCGGTGGCGAGCGGCCCGTACTCCTTCTCGTCGAAGACCCGGTCCAGCACGAGCGACCGGGCCCCCGGGATCGCCAGAGTCTCGGCCAGCAGGTCCCCGAAGAGGTGGACGGCGACCCCGCGGTCGCGCAGCACGTCGGCGAACCCGTCGTGCTCGGCGCGCGCCCGGCGCACCCACAGGACGTCGTCGAAGAGGAGGGCGTCCTTGTTGCTGGGGGTGAGCCTTTTGAGCTCGAGGTCGGGCCTGTGCAGGATGACGCGGCGCAGCCGCCCGGCCTCGGAATCGACATGGAATCCCATGTCTCCATCCTGACCATCCGGACGCGCGTTCACCCGCGGATCGCCGTGAGCCGCGTCGCATTCATTTCGTCCCCTTGACGATAAGAGCGTTCCCCGCTTATCGTCTCAGTGACGACAACAGGGAACGAGAGGTCGCCGGGAACGCCCGGCGCCGAGGGGGTACTCATGGCGGACATCACCCGTCGCTTCGGCTGGCGCCATCTGCGCGGGGGGCCCACCGCCCACGTCCGGCACCACCGGTCGGGACAGCTGGTGCACGACGGCCCGGGCCTCAGCTTCTGGTACCGCTCGCTGACCGCGGCCCTCTCCGAGGTCCCGGTCGACGACCGCGAGCTGGCGATGACCTTCCACGCGCGGACGTCCGACTTCCAGGACGTCGCCGTGCAGGCCACCGTCACGTACCGGATCAGCGACCCCTCCCTCGCGGCCGCCCGCCTCGACTTCTCCATCGACCCCGACACGGGCGCCTGGCGCGGCACCCCGCTCGAACAGCTGGGCTCGCTGCTGACCGAGACGGCACAGCAGCACGCGCTCGACGTCCTCGCCCGGACGTCACTGGCCTCCGCGCTGGTCGACGGGGTCGCGGCGGTCCGGGAGCGGATCGCCGGCGGGCTCGCCGCCGAACCCCGGCTGCCCGCGACCGGCATCGAGGTGGTCGCCGTGCGCGTCGTGGCGCTGCGCCCTGAGCCCGAGGTGGAGCGCGCGCTGCGCACCCCGGCACGCGAGCAGATCCAGCAGGACGCGGACAAGGCGACGTACGAACGCCGGGCGGTCGCCGTCGAGCGGGAGCGCGCCATCGCCGAGAACGAGCTCGCCAGCCAGATCGAACTCGCCCGGCGTGAGGAGCAGTTGGTCGACCAGCGCGGTACGAACGCGCGCCGCGAGGCCGAGGAGCACGCGGCGGCGGACGCCGTGCGCGCCGGGGCGGAGGCCTCCCGCACGGTCCGGCTGGCCGAGGCGGAGGCCACCCGGTCGCTGCGGCTCGCCGAGGCGGAGGCGAGCCGCAAGGTGCGCCTGGCGGGGGCCGAGGCGCAGGCGGAGCGCGAGGTCGGCGCGGCCCGGGCCGAGGCGCAGGCGGCCTGGCTGCGGGTGCACGGTGACGCGGACCTCGCCACGCTGCACGCCCTCACCGGGACCCGGCTCGCGGAGAATCTGCCGCGGATCGAGAGCGTCACGGTGTCGCCCGACGTGCTGACCGGGCTGCTCGCCAAGCTGGGCAACGGAGCCGGCGGAGAGCAGGCGTGAGCCTCGCGCCCCGGGTCGTCCTCGTCCATCGCACCAGCGAGTACGAGGAGTTGGTGGCCCGACACGGTACGCACGGGCAGGCCGCGTTCTTCCTGTCCTCGCGCGGCCGGGACATCACGGAGGTCGCCGAACGGCACCGGCGGGCCCGTGCGGCGCTCGCCGAGGTGGTCGCCGCCGTGCCGCTGACCTGGCGTCAGGCCCGGGTGGAGCGGGCCGATCTGGACCGGTTCCTGTTCGCGCCGGAGGACGTCGTGGTCGTCGTCGGGCAGGACGGGCTCGTCGCGAACGTGGCCAAGTACCTGGCGGGCCAGCCGGTCGTGGGGATCGACGCCGACCCGGGGCGCAATCCGGGCGTGCTGGTGCGGCACCGTCCCGGGGACGCGAAGGCGCTGCTCGGCTCCGCGTTCACGGGGGCGGCGGACGAACTGACCATGGTCGAGGCGGTCGCCGACGACACGCAGCGGCTGGTCGCCCTCAACGAGATCTACCTGGGAGCCGCGGGCCATCAGACGGCCCGGTATCGGCTGGGGCTCGACGAGTACGGGGGTGCCGTCGAGCCCCAGGCCTCCAGCGGGGTGCTGGTGGGGACCGGGACCGGTGCGAGCGGGTGGCTCCGGTCGGTGTGGCAGGAGCGGGGCGGGGGCCCGGCGCTGCCCGGCCCGACCGACCCGCGTCTGCTGTGGTTCGTCCGCGAGGCGTGGCCCTCGCCGGCCACCGGTACGTCGCTGGTGGCCGGTGAGCTGAGCGCCGCCGGCCGGCTGTGTCTCACCGTCGAGTCGGACCGGCTCATCGTGTTCGGGGACGGGATGGAGGGGGACGCGGTGGAACTGACGTGGGGTCAGACCGTGCGGGTGGGGGTGGCGGGGGTTCGGCTTCGGCTGGTCGGCTGATCGGGCCCGGCGGCCCTCTCCGCCCCGCCTTCGCCGGACCACGCCGGGCCCCTTGGCCCCTCGGCGGAGGCGCCGCCGTTTCCGGCTACCCGCCGGTGGGGGCCGACCGCGCAGTTCCCCGCGCCCCTGGACAGCCACCCGCATCGCAGGCGCGCCCCGCTCCAGCAGACCGCCCAGGCCCACGGCCGACTGACCGCAGGCGGGAGCGCTGGGCGCAGTTCCCCGCGCTCCTGGGGCCGCCGTCGGCGGCGCCCGGGGCGGCCGGAGGCCGCCTGGGGGCGCGGGGAACTGCGCGAGCAACCCCCACCGGCCCGCCGGTCGGCGACTGCCGGCGGCCTGTTCAGGGGCGCGGGGAACTGCGCGGTCGGCCCCCACCGGCCGGCAGCCGGGGCGCCGGCCCCGTGGGGGTGGGCGAGGAGGGGTACCCGCTACAGGCGGGGGTCCACCGGTTCGGATTCCAGGGCCAGCGTGGCGAAGACCGCCTCGTGGACGCGCCAGAGGGGTTCTCCCTCGGCCAGGCGGTCCAGTGCCTCCAGGCCGAGGGCGTACTCGCGCAGGGCCAGGGACCGCTTGTGGTTGAGGAAGCGGCCGCGCAGACGGGTGAGGTTCTCCGGGCGGGTGTACTCCGGGCCGTAGATGATCCGCAGGTACTCGCGGCCCCGGCACTTGATGCCGGGCTGCACCAGGCGCCCCTTCTCGCTCCGCACCAGTGCGCCGGCCGGCTTCACGACCATGCCCTCGCCGCCGCGCCCGGTCATCTCCAGCCACCAGTCGACGCCGGCCCGCACCGACTCCGGGTCACCGGTGTCGACGAAGAGCCGCCGGGTGGTCTGCAGCAGACCACTGCCGTCGTGCTCCACGAGCCGGTCGATCAGGGCAAGTTGCCCGTCGTGCGGCAGCGCGGCGAGGCTCCGTCCCCGGACGGCCAGGATCTGGAACGGCGCGAGGCGGACGCCGTCGAGGCCGTCCGTGGTCCAGCAGTAACGCCGGTACGCCTCCGTGAACGCGCCCGCATCCACGGCTCGTTCGCGCTGACGCGCCAGCAGGTCCGCGACGTCGATGCCCCGGGCGGCGGCCCCTTCGAGTGCGGACAGCGCACCCGGGAACACCGCTCCGGACGCGGCGCCGACAGCCGCGTACTGGTTGCGCAGCAGCCCGGACGCCTTCAGCGACCACGGCATCAACTCGGCGTCGAGCAGCACCCAGTCGGTGTCGAGCTCCTCCCAGAGTCCGGCCTCGGTCGCGGCGGCGCGCACCCGGCCGAGGATCTCCTCGGTGACGGCGGCGTCGTCGAAGAAGGGCCGGCCGGTGCGGGTGTACAGGGACCCGGTGGGACCGTCCACGCCGAACCGCTCGCGCGCCGCGTCCGCGTCCCGGCAGACCAGGGCCACCGCCCTCGACCCCATGTGCTTCTCCTCGCACACGACCCGGTCGACCCCGTCCTCCTGGTACTGGGCGAAGGCCTCGGCGGGGTGCTCCAGGTAGCCCTCGACGTGCGAGGTCGCGGTGGGGGCCATGGTCGGCGGCAGGTACGGGAGCAGCCGCGGGTCCACGGCGAAGCGGCTCATGACCTCCAGGGCCGCGGCCGCGTTCTCCTCACGGACGGCCACCCGGCCGGCGTGCCGGGTCTCGACGGCCCGGCGGCCGTACACGTCCGCGAGGTCCAGCGGCCTGCCCTCGTGACCGCCCGGCGCCTCGGTGGCGAGCGGCTTGGCCGGTTCGTACCAGACCTGCTCGGCCGGTACGTCGACGAGTTCGCGCTCCGGCCAGCGCAGCGCGGTCAGCTTGCCGCCGAAGACGGCACCGGTGTCGAGGCAGATGGTGTTGTTGAGCCAGGTCGCCGCGGGAACGGGGGTGTGGCCGTAGACCACGGCGGCGCGGCCCCGGTAGTCCTCGGCCCACGGGTAGCGCACCGGCAGGCCGAACTCGTCGGTCTCGCCGGTGGTGTCGCCGTACAGCGCGTGCGAGCGCACCCGACCCGACGTGCGGCCGTGGTACTTCTCGGGCAGACCGGCGTGGCAGACCACGAGGCGGCCGCCGTCGAGGACGTAGTGGCTGACGAGCCCGTCGACGAACTCCCTCACGGAGGTGCGGAACTCGTCGCTCTGCGCGTCCAACTGCTCGATGCTCTCGGCGAGTCCGTGCGTGTGCTGGACCTTGCGGCCCTTGAGGTACCGGCCGAGCTTGTTCTCGTGGTTGCCGGGCACGCACAGGGCGTCGCCCGACCCGACCATGGACATCACGCGGCGCAGCACGCCGGGGGTGTCGGGTCCGCGGTCGACGAGGTCGCCGACGAAGACGGCGGTACGGCCCTCGGGGTGCACGCCGTCGACGTAGCCGAGCTTGCCGAGCAGGGTCTCCAGCTCGGAGGCGCAGCCGTGGATGTCGCCGACGATGTCGAAGGGGCCGGTGAGGTGGGTCAGGTCGTTGAACCGCTTCTCGGTCACCACCGAGGCGTTCTCCACATCGGCGACGCCGCGCAGGACGTGCACCTTGCGGAAACCCTCGCGCTCCAACTGCCGCAAAGAGCGGCGGAGTTCGCGGATGTGACGCTGGATGACGCGGCGGGGCATCTCGGCGCGGTCGGTACGCGCCGCGTTGCGTTCGGCGCACACCTCCTCGGGCACGTCGAGGACGATGGCGATGGGCAGCACGTCGTGCTCGCGGGCGAGTTCGATCAGCTGGCGGCGGCTGTCCTGCTGGACGCTGGTCGCGTCGACGACGGTCCGGCGGCCGGCCGCGAGGCGCTTGCCCGCGATGTAGCGCAGGACGTCGAAGGCGTCGCCGCTGGCGCTCTGGTCGTTCTCGTCGTCGGCGACCAGGCCGCGGCAGAAGTCGCTGGAGATGACCTCCGTCGGCTTGAAGTGACGCCGGGCGAAGGTGGACTTGCCGGAGCCCGACGCGCCGACCAGCACCACGAGGGAGAGGTCGGTGACGGGCAGGACGCGCCCCTGGTAGGTCTCGTCGCTCATGCCGCCTTCTCCTCCTTCTTCGCGGTCGGGGTGGCTGTGGTCAGGGTGAAGACGGCCATCTGGGTCGGTGGGCCGACCTCGAGGTCGTCGAGGCCGACGGGTGTGAACTCCACGGTGTAGCCGTGCCGTTCGGCGACCGCGCGGGCCCAGGCGCGAAACTCCTCGCGGGTCCACTCGAAGCGGTGGTCACCGTGCCGGCTGTGTCCGGCGGGGAGGGTCTCCCAGCGGACGTTGTACTCGACGTTCGGGGTGGTCACCAGCACGGTCCGGGGGCGCGCCGAACCGAACACCGCGTACTCCAGGGCGGGCAGCCGGGGCAGGTCGAGGTGCTCGATGACCTCGCTGAGCACGGCGGCGTCGTACCCCTTGAGCCGGCGGTCGGTGTAGGCGAGCGAGCCCTGGACGAGCTGGACGCGGGCGGCCTGCCGCTCGCCCATGCGGTCCAGCTTGAGCCGGCGCGCGGCGATGGTGAGCGCCCGCATCGACACGTCGACGCCGACGATCTCGGTGAACCGGGTGTCCTTGAGCAGTGCGTGCACCAACTGGCCCTGCCCGCAGCCGAGGTCGAGGACGCGGCTCGCGCCGGACGCGTGCAGCGCGGCGAGGATCGCGTCCCGGCGCAGCACGGCGAGCGGCACCGGCTTCTCCTCGGTGTCGGTCTCCTCGTCGACCGCGTTGTCGATCTCCGCGACGTCGGTGTCGTCGGTCTCGGCGAGGCGGACGAGTTCGAGCCTCTCCATGGCCTCCCGGGTCAGCGACCAACGCCGGGACAGGTAGCGGCTGGTGATCAGCTTCTGCTCCGGGTGCTCGGGCAGCCAGCCCTCGCCCGCGCGCAGCAGCTTGTCGACCTCGTCGGACGCCACCCAGTAGTGCTTGGCGTCGTCGAGGACCGGGAGCAGGACGTAGAGGTGGCGCAGCGCCTCGGCGACCGTCAGCCCCCGCGCCTCCAACTCCAGCCGTACGTAGCGGGACTCGCCCCACTCCGGGAACTGTTCGTCCAGCGGAACGGCCTCGGCCGACACGGTCCAGCCGAGCGGTTCGAAGAGTGCGCGGACGAGGTCGGCGCCGCCGCGTGCGGGCAGTGCGGGCACCTCGACGCGCAGCGGCCGGGCCTCCGCGGGCAGTTCGGGCCGGGCGGCGCACTGGCCCTTCATCGCGCTGGAGAAGACGGCGCTCAGCGCGACGGCGAGCAGCGAGGAGGCGGCGTACGGGCGGTCGTTGACGTACTGCGCGAGGGCGGCGTCGGGTGCGCCGCCGCGTCCCTTGCCCTTGCCGCGCCGGACCAGGGCCACCGCGTCGACCTCCAGGAGCAGCGCGGCCGTGTACCGCTCGGCGGTCGCCTCGGGGTAGAGGACGTGGGCCGTGCCGTAGGACGTCGAGAACGTCTGCGCCTTGTCGGGATGCTTGTGCAGCAGAAAGCCGAGATCGGTCGCTGGGCGCTCTGGGGTACCGGTGGTACTGATCGTCAGGAACACTGTCGTCTGCCTCGAAACGTCTTCTGAGCTGCGGAAACCCACACGGATCGGCGGTTCGGCGCACACGGGTGCGCGCCTCTTCCGGCGCCGCCCGGTCGCAGCGATGGGCGAGCGTGCCTCGGGGTCGCCGCCGCGGCCTCCCCTCCGGCCCGGCGGCCTGTGGCCACACCGCGCCGCGGTCGGCCGCGGGGGCGACGCCTGGTCTCGGCGCGCCCCCACAACGTACCGCCGACGTCCCAGGTGGGCTCGGGGTTTTTCGTGCCGCCGGGGTGGGTGACGGGGGTCGGACGGAGGTGCCGGACGATCTCGGCACGGCCTCCTACGCGTCGTCGACGCCCGCGGCGTCGAGGAGGGTGCGGGCCGTCGTGACGGCGAGGCCGTCGAGCCCCCGGCCCTGCATGACGGCGCGGACCCCGGATCCGTCGAAGGTGACGGTCAGCTGCCGGGCGAGCAGTGCGGGGTCGTCGGCGCCGGCGCGCTCCGCCTCCTCCGCGAAGAACGCGGTCAGGGTGTCCTTGCAGCGGCGGGCCACCAGGCTCGCGGGGTGGTCCGGGGCCTTCAGCTCGGCGGTGACGGACACGAAGGGGCAGCCGCGGAAGTCCGGGCGGGCGGCGAGCTCCTCCAGGCGCTCGAAGACGTGCAGGATGCGCGCCCGCGCCGGCCGGTCGTCGGCGGCGGGCACCAGGAACGCCTGGTGGGCGGGCGCGATGCGTTCGAGGCTCGCCGCCAGCACCTCGTCCTTGCTGCCGAACAGCTGGTACATCGAGCGCTTGGAGACCCCGGCCTCGCGGCACAGCGCCTCGACGCCGATGCCGACCCCCTCGCGGTAGAAGAGCCCGGCCGCGGCGTCCAGCAGTCGGTCCCGCGTCGTGGAGGCAGCGGTCGGGGAGGCAGCGGCCGCGGAGGCCCCGGTCGGTGTCGCCTGTGTCATGCGGACAGCCTACGTTCTCCGGTTGCCTTTCGGAAACCGATCGGTTTACAGTTCCCGGAGACGAAGGAAACCGATCGGTTTCCGAAAGGGGAAAGCTCATGACCAGCATCGAAGGTTCCGTGGCACTCGTGACCGGCGGCAGCCGCGGCATCGGCAAGGCGCTCGTGGAGTCCCTCTACGAGCGGGGCGCCGCCAAGGTGTACGCGACCGCCCGCGACCCGAAGACGGTCTCCCACCCCGACGCGGTGCCGCTGGCGCTGGAGGTCACCGACCCCGCGTCGGTCGCGGCCGCCGCCGAGCGGGCCCAGGACGTCACGATCCTGATCAACAACGCGGGCGGATCGGGACGGACGTCGTTCCTCGACTCCCCCGTCGAGGACGTGCGACGCGAGTTCGACATCAACTTCTACGGCCCCCTGCTCACCACCCGGGCGTTCGTCCCGGTCCTGGAGCGCAACGGCGGCGGACACATCCTGACCGTCCACTCGGTGCTGTCCTGGCTGACGGTCCCCGGCTCGGGTGGCTACAGCGCCTCCAAGGCCGCCCTGTGGTCGCAGAGCAACGCGCTGCGACTGGAACTCCAGCCGCGGGGGATCAAGGTCACCGGGCTGCACGTCGGCTACGTCGACACCGACCTGACGACGGGCCTCGACGTGCCCAAGGTCTCCGCGCACAGCGTCGCGACGGAAGCTCTCGACGGCATCGAGGCGGACGCCCACGAGGTCCTCGCCGACGCGGTGACCCGCCAGGTCAAGGCGGGCCTCTCGGGCGACCTCAGCGCCCTCTACCCGCAGCTCGCCGAGCAGCGGTAGCCCCCGTGGGGCCCCCGCCGCTACGGGGTGACTCGACCGATCGCGCCGAGCCACTCGGCCAGCAGCCGGCTCGTCTCCTCGGGGCGCTCCTGCTGGATCCAGTGGCCGCAGCCGTCGAGGACGTGCGAGGAGACGAGGCCCGGCAGCGTGACGGGGAAGGCCTCGATGGCGTCGGACATCCATGTGGTGGAGGCGTCGAGGGCGCCGCCGATGAACAGTGAGGGCTGGGTGATCGGGGCGCCGTCGTGATCGGCGAGGTCCTCCCAGTCCCGGTCCATGTTGCGGTAGCGGTTGAGCGCCCCGGTCAGGCCGGTGCGTTCGAACTCGGCCGCGTAGACGTCGAGTTCCTCCGTGCCGAGCCAAGCGGGGCGGGCGTCGGCCGGGAAGCGGTCACGGAGCGTGCCGCCGGGTGCGGCGAAGTGCGGGTCGGGCGCGCCGGCCCCGGGCATCGTGTCGCCGGACAGGGCGGCGTAGAAGCCCGCGAGCCAGCCGCGTACGTCCGGCTCGATCTCGGCCTCCGCGCGGCCTGGACGCTGGAAGCGGGAGACGTGGAACTCCTCCTCACCGCCCATGCCCGCGAAGATCTCGGAGGGTCGCGGGCCGCCCCGCGGCGCGTACGGGACGCTGAGCAGCCCCACGGCCCGGAACACGTCGGGGCGCAGCAGCGCGGAGCCGGCCGCGATGTTCGCTCCCCAGTCGTGTCCGACGATCACCGCGTGCTGTTCGCCCAGCGCCCGCACGACGGCCACGTTGTCCTCGACCAGGTCGGGCATCCGGTACGCCTCGACCGCCTCCGGCCGGGACGAACGGCCGTAACCGCGGACGTCGACGGCGACCGCCCGGTAGCCGGCCGCGGCCAGGACCGGCAGTTGGTGGCGCCACGAGTACCAGAACTCCGGGAATCCGTGCACGAGAAGGACCAGCGGCCCCTCACCCTGCTCGACGAGGTGGATCCTGCCCGCGGGGCCGGGGACCACCCGGTGCGTGACGTCCGGAGTCTGCTGCGGCATGGGTCCTCCACGGGCCTCGGTCCGGCTGGTACGGCTGCGGCGCCCGGTGGTGCGCACCGGGTACGGATGCTGCGCCAAGATCGCCTCCGATCCTGGTGGAACGCCCCCGCCGTCGCGAGCGATGTTGCCGCTTCGGCAACAGAGCGATCGGGGGACCGGGAGATCGAGGGCCCAGCTCGGGGCGAGATGATCGGGACGGTGGGGACAGCGGTTCGGCACGGGACGCCTGATGTGACCGGTGCATGATGGATACATGGATCTTCGAGTCTTCACAGAACCGCAGCAGGGCGCGACCTACGACACGCTGCTTCGCGTGGCCAAGGCCGCCGAAGACCTTCACTACGGCGCCTTCTTCCGCTCCGACCACTATCTGCACATGGGCTCCGCCGACGGCCTCCCCGGCCCCACGGACGCCTGGATCACCCTGGCCGGCATCGCCCGCGAGACGAGCACCATCCGTCTCGGCACGCTGATGACCGCGGGCACCTTCCGCCTTCCCGGCGTTCTCGCCATCCAGGTCGCGCAGGTCGACCAGATGTCGGGCGGCCGTGTGGAACTCGGACTGGGGGCCGGCTGGTACGAGGCCGAGCACGCGGCCTACGGAATTCCCTTCCCCAAGGAGAAGTTCGGCCGGCTGGAGGAGCAACTCGCGGTCGTCACCGGGCTGTGGGGCACGCCCGTCGGCGAACGGTTCAGCTTCGACGGCACGTACTACCAGTTGAAGGACTCGCCCGCGCTGCCCAAGCCCGCGCAGTCGAAGGTACCCGTGCTGATCGGCGGCCACGGAGCCAAGCGCACCCCGGCTCTGGCGGCTCGCTACGCCGACGAGTTCAACATCCCGTTCGCCTCCGTCGCGGACTCGGAGCAGCAGTTCGGCCGGGTGCGGGCGGCGGTGCAGCAGGCCGGACGCAAGGCCGACGAACTCGTCTACTCCAACGCCCTCGTGGCCTGTGTCGGCCGCACCGACAGCGAGGTGAAGCGGCGCGCGGACGCCATCGGCCGTGACGTCGACGAACTGAAGGCGAACGGCCTCGCGGGTTCTCCCGCCGAGGTGGTCGAGCGGATCGCCCAGTACCAGGCGGTCGGTTCGCGGCGGATGTATCTCCAGATCCTCGACCTCGACGACCTGGACCAGCTGGAGTTGATCGCGGCCGAGGTGATGCCGGGGCTCGACTGACCCCGGACATCGCGCCGTACGGTCCGGCCGTGGAGCGGCACGCGCCCCGCTCCGGCCGGACCGCGGCGGCCCGGCCGACCTCCCGCCGACTCCGACGGAGTCGCGACGGATCGGGTCAATCCCGGTCACCCGCGCGGCAGTCGCCGACGTCACGGCGGCATCCCTGTCCACGGGCGGGTGAAAATCCGTCAACCCCGGTTGCGCTGCGGGGTCGCGCCAGTGACCGGGGTCGACGGTGATCGTTGGCTCGGGCGGAGCCGGACCGCCCGGCACCCGTCGCCGGCGGTCGCCGGGACGTCACCCTCGTCAGTGGCCCTCCGTCGCGGGGGCCGAGGAGGCCGTCGTGACCCAGGAAACCGTGCCCCAACAGGGCACGTCCGCCCAGCCGAAGGGGCTGCTCCAGCAGATGGAGGAGCTGATGGCGGCACTGAACGCGGACCTCTCCCAACTGGACGCGGACCTGTCGGCGCCACGCCCCACGCGGGCGCCCGAACCCGAGAGGGCCTGACGGCCCGACCTCCCGGACGGGGCTCGCCCCGCCCCCGTCCCTTCGTCCGGGCCCCGGCATCTCCGCATCCCGCAGACCCCGCTCGCGTCCTCCCGCCCCCGGGGCGGGATGCACGGGCCCGGGTGGGCCGCACGCCTACCCGGTGGCCGAACCCCGTTCGACCACGCGTTTCTCGTCCCGCACCGCGAGGCGTCTGAGCATCTCCAGGACGCGGTCCCGGGACTCGTCCGCCGCGTCGATCGCCTCCATGCACTGCCAGTACGTCCCCTCGTCGTCCGCCGCGCAGGCGACGCTGACCAGGGCCATACCGACCTCGCCCAGGAGGCTGCCGAGGCAGAGCAGCGCCTCGCGCGGATCGCCCAACTCGGTGAGCTGGGCGGCGCGTAAGGCGCCGACGCCGAGCGCGGGGGCACCCAGGACCCCGCAGCCGCGGCCCGCCAGCTCCGTCAACCCCAGGGCCTCACCCCGGAGTTCAGGCGGGCCCGAGACCGCGAACCGGCTGCCGATCGCCTGGGCCAGGGAATGCGCCTGCCATGCCTCGGCCATCACCTCCGGGGTGTCCCCGCTCTCCGCCAGGGCACGTCTGCTCGTCACGATGAGCCGCACCGCTTCCATGCGCTGCCCCCGTCTGTCGCGACGCGCTCGCACGCGTCCGCCCGAACTCACTGGTTCACTACCCAGAGTGAAGTCCCTTGAGACGAAAAGCCAGAGGAAGCCCGAAATCTGTGGACACGGAGTTGAGAGTTGACGACTGAACGACTCCGGAGAGTGACACCTTCCTCTTTCGGTGATCGTGAACGGGCTTCTTTCGTTCCCCTCAGGAGTCCCCGGGCGCCGGGAACCTCAGCTCGTTGCGGTCGATCTTCGCGTCGAGTGCGGCGAGCGGATCGACCCCCAGCACCTCGCAGAACTGCAGCAGATAGGCGAGGACGTCGGCCACCTCGTCACGGACGCGGTGCGCGCGGTCCGCGTCGTCCATGACGCGGGCCGACTCCTCCGGGGTCAACCACTGGAAGATCTCGACGAGTTCGGAGGCCTCCACGCTCAGGGCCGCGACCAGGTTCTTCGGGGTGTGGTACGGCTGCCAGTTCCGGGCGGCCGCGAAGTCGGCCAGCCTGCGCTGCAGTGTCGCTACGTCCAGTTCACTCACGGCGTCAGGTCTACCACCGTCGCCCCGGCCGCCCCGAACGCCGGGGCGCCGTCGCTCAGTGCGGCCACCAGCCGGATGTGGCCCCGCTCGCACATCCGCTGGGCCAGCCGCACCAGTTCGCCGGTCTGCCGTGCGTCCAGCCCGCGGTCGAGGCCGTCGGCGAGCACCGTCAACGACTGGAACGCGGCCGGCACCTCGCCCGCCGGGTCGACCTCCAGGACCCCGGGTCCGGTGAGCAGGACGAGGGCCAGCGCGAGATACCGCAACTCGCCGTCGCCGAGCAGCCCGAGCGGCGTACGGGCACCGTCGCCGCGGTCGAGGAGCCCCTGGACCCGGCCGTCGCCGACCACCTCGGCCAGGACGTCGGTGACGGTCCCGGCGCAGCCGGCGCGAACGGCGGCGACCAGGTGGGCGTACCGGTGGCCGCACTCCGACCGTGTACGCCACAGCACTTCGGCGAGGTTGCCGCAGTTCCGCAGAAGGCGTCCCGTGCCGAGCGGGGCGGGGACGCGCATGGCGTGCGGGCTCGGGTCGCAGGCGTAGACGGAGCGCAGCGCGAGCACCATCTGCTCGGCGGCGGCGAGGACCTGACACTCGCCCGCGGTGCGGCCCGCGACGCGCAGGGGCAGCAGGGCGGTGCCGAGGCGGTCGTCGGGGAGGGGTCCGCGGGTCACGGCGGACGATCCCCCGGTGTGCCAGGCCGCCTGCACGGACGGGCGGCCCGGGTCACGCAGCGCGGTCTCCAGCAGGGTCTGGCCGCCCGCCGACAACCGCTCCCCCACGATGCGCAGTTCGGGCTCGGCCTGGACGGCCACATCGAGGCGGACCGGTCCTTCGGGGCCGTCCACCGTGCAGCCGATGCGGAAGCCGCGGCGCTGCTGCGCGTCGGGCCGGGCCTGCTCGGGCACGCAGGCGACCGGATCCGGGAACACCTCCCGGAGTTCGGCGCCGCCGCCGAGCCGGGCCAGTGCCTCGTAGGCCCGCAGGGCGGCCGTCTTGCCGCTGCCGCTCGGGCCGGTGACGAGGGTGAGCGGTCCGAGGGGGAACCGGACACGGCGATGGGTGGCGAAGGCGGCGAGGCGCAGCTCGGTGAGGCCAGGTCGGTCGGGGCGCGCCTGCGCCACGGTGGGCGCTTCCGGCGTGGACAGGGTCATATGCGGACGGTAGGCCTCCGTCACCGGACGAACCGTTCCACTTGGGGAACCTTCCTACGATCGGGGGACGAATCCACCGGTTCGTAGGACGGGTTCACCGGGCCCTCGGCTCCGTTCGCCCGGGACCGGGGTGAGTTCACGACGGTCGCGGGGTGAGTTCACGGCGGGGCGAGTTCACGGCGGGGCGAGTTCACGACGGGGCGAGTTCACGACGGGGCGAGTTCACGACGGGCGCGGGGCGAACCCCTCAGAGGGCAGGGGGCGCCGCCCGGTCGCGCTGCCGATCGGGCACCCGGTCACGGTGCCGGTCGCCGGTCCCCCGTCGCGAGTACCCGCTGGGCACCGTCGCTCGGTCCGGCGGCGCGGCGTCAGATCCCGGGGACCCCCGCCTCCTCCATGAGTCCGCGCACCTCGGTTCCCGGAGGGGTCAGCAGGAACACGTTCCGGTCGACGCGATGCATACCGCTCGCGAGGCCGAACACCACGCCCGTACTGAAGTCGAGGACGCGCTTGGCGACTTCGCTCTCCGCGCCGGTCAGGTCGAGGAGGACCGGGATGCCGGCCATGAGGGTCTCGGCCACGTCGCGGGCGTCCGCGAAGACGTTGACCCGGAGGACCACGAAACGGCGCCGCGCCTCCGTCGGGGCCTCGGGGATCGACCGGTGGCCGACCGAGGAGGGCCAGGCGTCCCGGCCACGCAACGGAACGACCTGGGCGAGCCCTCTCCACTGTTCGTCGGTGACGTCGTGGCTGTTCATCGATCCACCCCGTCCTGGCTCGCACTCGTAGTCTGCACCGGGCAATTCTTACGCATGGTCACCCGTTCGGCCCAACAGCGACACGGTCCGCGACCCGGTTCGCGTGCGTTCCGCCCGTTCCTCCGGCGCCGTGCCCCTGTTCGTCGGAGGCGCTCCGTGCTGGAATACCCCGTCGCCGTCGGGCCGTTCGCGGACGGGCGACGTCCGGCGCCGTGCCGGGAGCAGCGAGGTCGTGAAGATCAACGTCGCCGAACCCGTGGGGTCGTGATGGCTGGGACGTCGGATTTCTCGCAGCGTGAGGGTGTCGCGTTCGTCGCGGGCGGCACCGGGGGCATCGGCTCGGCGATCGTGCGGACGCTCGCCGAGCGGGGCAGCGACGTGGTGTTCACGTACCGCTCCAGCCGTTCGGCGGCGGACGCGCTCGCCGGGGAGGTCGCCGGGCTCGGGCGCCGGGTCCGTTCCCTGCGGCTCGATCTGACGGAGGAACGGGCGGTGGCCGACGCCGTGTCCGAGACCGCCGTCACGCTCGGTGGTCTGCACACCCTCGTCCACGCGGCGGGACCGCACGTTCCCATGGTGCATCTGAGCCGGGTCACACCGAGTGAGTACCGCACCCAACTCGACGCCGAGGCGGGAGCGTTCTTCAACCTCGTGCACCCCTCGCTGCCCCTGTTGCGGGAGAGCCGGGGCAGTGTCGTCGCGGTCACCACCGTGGCCACGCGACGGTTTCCCGTCCGCGACGGACTCTCCTCGGGCACCAAAGGCGCCGTCGAGGCGGTCGCCCGCGCGCTCGCCGCCGAGGAGGGCCGCTACGGCGTCCGCGTCAACTGCGTCGCCCCCGGCATGCTGACCGACGGCATCGCCGCCCGTCTGATCAGCTCCGGCGAACTCGACGACACCGCGCTGGAGATCGCCCGCCGCAACATCCCCCTGCGCCGCTTCGGCACCGCCACGGACATCGCCGAAGCGGTCGCCTTCCTCGCCTCCGACCGCGCGGGCTTCATCACCGGCCAGGCGTTGGGGGTGGACGGGGGGTACAGCGTGTAGGGGGTGACGGGGAGATCGGCCAGGGCGGTACCGGCACCGAGCGTGCGCGGCGGGCACATCCCCCTGCGGGTGCGGGCGTTGACCGCGCCCGCCGGGCAAGTCCGCCGGCAGGCGCGGCCGTCGACCGTATACGGAAGGCAGGACCGCCGGGATGCAGGGGCGTCGACCGTGCGAGGCGGGCGACGCCCCCGACGGGTGGCTCGATCGACTCCGCGCGCCGGGTCGCCGTCGCCTTCCCGGTCCTCACCCGCCCGCCCCCGTCGCCGTGCCGATCTCGACCACGCGGGCCCAGGCGGGCGGAGTGTCCGGGACGTAGTCCGGGTCGTCCTCGTCCCAGGAGTCGTCCTCCCCGTGCCGGGGGAAGAGACCCACCACCGTCCGGCACGGTGGGCGCGCGTCCGGCCACGGAGTCTGGCCGTCGGTCAGGACCACGACGACGTCGGGGCGCGGCCGGGCCCGGAGCGCGGCGGCGAACCCGGAGCGCAGGTCGGTACCCCCGCCACCCATCAGCGAGATCCCCTCGGCTCGGCACAGCGGGTGGGCGACCCGGGCCGCCGCGTCGCAGGCCGCCACGGTCACGAGGTCGCGACGGCCGCCCACGGCACGGGAGATGGCGGACACCTCCAGGAGCGCGCTGCCCAGTTCCGCGTCGCTGACCGAGCCGGAGGTGTCGATGACCACGAAGACCCGGGGTGGTCTGCGGCGCAGGCTCGGGAGCACGATGCCGGGGAGGCCGGCCGCGCGCCGCGACGGACGGCCGTAGGTGTAGTCCTCGCCGGCGCCCGGCCCGGAGGCGGCGGACCGGACCGCCGCGCCCAGCAGCTCCCGCCAGGGCTGCGGCGGATGGAAGGCCTCCTCCGCCCACCGCTTCCAGCCCCGGGGAGCGCTGCCGGGGCGGGCGTTGATGCCCTGAGCGACCCGGAAGCGGACGGCGTCGCGTTCCTGCGCGCTGAGCCCGTGTGCTCCGTCCGGTCCGAGGTCCCAGTCCCGTTCGCGTCCGTCGGCGCCGCTGCCGCAGTCCAGCCAGGCCAGGCTCTGGGTGCGCGGTCCGAGCCGGAACCGGGTCAGGTACTCCTCCATCAGTTCGCCCGGCGGCAGGAGCAGGAACTGCGGTGTGACGGCGCCCTCGGGCCGGACCAGGCCCTCTCCGAAGGCGTCGTCGTTGATCTCGCAGTCCGCGGCGATGTTCATCCGCAGCCGCTCCGCAGGGCCGGTCAGGCCGCGTTCGCGGGCCACGCGGTCGCTGCGGCCGTGGTGGTCGCGCAGCAGGTGGGACACCTCGTGCACCCAGACGCCGGCCAGGTCCTCGACGGGCGTGCGGTCCACGAAGCGCGGCGAGACGTAACAGCGCCAGTGCCGGTCGACGGCCATCGTGGGGACGTGCCGCGACGCGACGGTGTGCAGGGCGAACAGCGCCGTCGCGAGGTAGGGGCGGACCCGCGCGGCGTGCAGGCGGGCGGCGAAGAGCTTGTCGAGGTCCAGGGCACCTCCCTGCGCGCCGGACGTCGTCATCGGCGCACCGTCCTGACGCCGGACGCGGCGCGGGCCGCCGCGTCGTCCGCGCGCCGGGACAGGGTCACCGCTCCGGCGAGCCGCTCGATGGAGGCGGGCACGTCCCAGTCCTGCCGGCGCAGCGTCGCGAGCGTGGTCGCGGGGACGACCACGAGATCGGGTGCGCCGGTGTCGAGCGCCCGGACGAGCAGGGCCCATGCGGCGTCCCAGCGGGCCTTGTCCGGACGGGCACGGACGGCGGCGACCACCCCGTCGAGAACGGCCTGGCGCAGATCACCCCGCTCGGGGAGTTCGGCGCTCTCCGGGTCGGCGAGCAGGGTCTCCGGGTCGGGCAGGTCCAACCGGTCCAGACCGGCGAGGAGTTCCAGCCCCGGGCCGTCCCCCACGGTGCCCCGGACGAGCAGGGACAGCACCTCGCGGGAGGAGTCGGCGGCGGTCGCGAAGGCGATCAGGCGCAGGGTCATCTCCCAGCTCCGCGGCGAGGGCCAGGCGCCACCGCGCCGGGTCTCGCCGCTGGGCAGCCGATGGACGAGTCCGGGTCGGGCGGTGAGCAGGGCGCACACCGCGCGGCGGGCGAAGTCCACGGCCTCGCGCAGCCGCCGCGGGTCCAGGCGCGGCAGGGTCGCCCGGGGCCAGGTGCCTCCGAGGCCGCGGACGACGACCTCGTGGTCGTGGGTCCACTGGAGGTGGACGAACCGGTTGGCCAGCGGCGGGCTCAGCTCCCAGCCGTCGGCCGCCGAGGAGCGCGGGTTGGCGGCGGCCACGATCCGGACGCCGGGCGGAAGTTGGAGCGCGCCGATCCGCCGTTCCAGGACGAGCCGGAGCAGGGCGGCCTGGACGGCGGGGGGCGCGGTCGACAGTTCGTCGAGGAAGAGCAGCCCCCGGCCGGCTCGTACGAGACGGACCGCCCAGTCCGGTGGGGCCATGGGGACGCCCTGCTCGGCGGGGTCGTCGCCGAGCACGGGCAGCCCGGAGAAGTCGGACGGTTCGTGGACGCTGGCGATCACCGTGGTCAACGGCAGGTCCAGGGTCTCGGCGAGTTGGGTCAGCGCCGCGGTCTTGCCGATCCCCGGCTCGCCCCACAGCAGGACGGGCAGGTCGGCGGCGACGGAGAGGGTCAGGGCCTCCAACTGTGTGTCGGGACGCGGCTCGGTTCCGGTGTCGCGGAGGAGGGACAACAGTGCCTCTGCCACGTCGAGTTGGTTCGTTCCTGCGGGAACGTCCGGGTCGGAGAGAAGGTCGGCTTCCAGGAACGGGGTGCGTGTGGGCATGTCTGATCACCTTGGGTTTCGTGACGGTCGCACGGCGGCGGACCGGGCGGATGGTCGCGGCCAACCGCTGTGCGGCGAGGTTTCGGTGGGCTTCGGGCTTCGAGCGCGTCGAGTTGGGCGCGGGCGACGGGCGGTGACGATTCGGGGCGGAGAGGTGTCCGGCGAACGGGACCGGCCCAAGGGCCTCTCGTGTCGCGCGCGGTCGGTCTGGTGGTGAACGGGCGCTATTGGACTGCGTGTTGTCCCGCGCGGATGGGACTGGTGGTGAACGGGCCCTGTCCGACCACCTGTTGTCTCGCGCGGATGGGAGGGTGGCGAAGGAGCCGGCTGACCGCTCGTTGCGGGGTGCGGAGGGGACCGGTGACGGACCCGCTGGTGGCCTTTCGCGTCACGCGGGTGCTACCGGTGACGAACAGGGCCTGGTCGACGGTCTGTTGTCGCGCACAGATGGGACTGGTGGCGAGGGGGCTGACTAACGGCCCGTTGTACGGCGCGAAGGGGACCGGTGACGGCCTGGCCGGCGGCCTGTCGGGTCACGCGGTGCGGCCGGTGACGAACGGGGCCCGGTTAACGGCCCGTTGTCTCGCGTGGATGGGACCGATGGTCCCGGGGCCGCGTGGGCCCCGGTCGGATGCGGCCGGGCGCGGGACCGGTCAGGCCCGCTCTGAACAGTCCGTAGGTGATCCGGCGCTCGGCGGCCGCCCGGAGTTCGTCCCGCAGCGCGCCGCCCCGCAGCACCGCGTCCGGGCCCAGCAGGCCCTCGACGACGGCCAGCGCACCGGCGGTGTCGCCGTGATGGAGGCGTTCGCGGACTCCGGACAGACAGTGCGGGCGCCGATGCGCCTCGTCGATGGCCTGGAGGCAGGGCAGGGGCGTGCCGGTCAGCGCGACCAGCAGTTCCTCGCGACGGATCTCGGTCGGGTCGTGGTCCAGCGGTCGCAGGACGCCGTCGACCAGGCCGATCCGGTGCCGGTCGCCCCGGCACTCCACGATCCGGGGCCGGCCCGGCGGGTCGGGTGCCCGGGGGACGGGGACGGGGGTGCGCCCGGGCACGAGGGCCGCCGCGACCAGCGGATGCAGTCGCTGGGCATCGATCGCGCCGGTGCGGATCAGGTGCAGGTCGGGCAGCACCCAGGTCGCCGCGTCGGGCAGGACCGGCAGCGGCGAGCCGTTGCCGCCCTTCGGCGCCGGTCGGATCCGCGGGCCGGGCGGTCCCGGGCCGTCCGACGCCTGGGGCACGCCCCTGTCCACGCCCGAGTCCGTGAGCGGGTCCAGGGCCGAGCGGCGAAGGCCCACGTCCAAGCCCACGTCCAGAAGCAGCCGGTGCCGGGACCCGAGCCGTACGGCGACGGGTCCGGCCGTCCGGCCCTCGGCACGCAGCAGGATCGCCGCCTCGGCCGCCCACCGGTCCACGGCACACCCGAGTTCGGGCGGCACGAGCCCGAGCGGATCGAGCCCGAGCGGATCGAGGTCCGGCGGCCGGGGAACGGCAGGTGGTAGGTCGGCACCGGCCCGGACCCACAGGCCTTCGGCCCCGGACGGGTACGCCCCTCCGTCGGCACCTGCCGAGGATCGAGATGCGTCGGCAGGGGAGAACGCGCCGCACCGGACCCGTAGCTCGTCCGTCCTGCGCGCGTCCCAGAGGTGGCGGTGCAGGTCGAGACGGTAGCGCCGGCCGGGGCGTGGATGCGGATGCCTGTGGGCACCTTCGTCGAGGCACGGGCCGCGGGAGCCGCCCTTCGGTGCCTCCCACAGCGCGAGGCTGATCCGCTGGCCGCCGTCGGCCCAGGCCGGTGGCGTGCGGACGACGAGGTGCACCGGGTGGACCGGGTCGGGTGCGGCCCGGTCAAAACGTGCGGGCGCGCCGCCCTCGGGCCCGGCCCGGTCGTAGCGTGCCAGCGTCAGGGTGATGCCGGGGCGCAGCAGTCCGTCGGGGCCGACCCGGGGCATGTGCCAGCGCAGCAGGTCGGGCGCCAAGTGGCGTAGATCCGCTCGGACTTGGGAGGCGAGGGCCCGGCCGTGCGTGCGGGCCAGGGAGCGGAGGTCGAGGTCGACGTCGACGCCCGTGGCGGCACACGCCCCGGCCCAGTCCCCGGCACGGCGGCGGGCGGTCGCGGTCTCGATCATGGAGGGCGGCACGGCGAAGTCACGCACGCGCGGCCAGAAGGAAGCGAGGAGGGAGTCCTCGTACGCGGTCCGAGTGAGCATCAGCACTCACCTTGCGCGGACGGGGCCCCCCATCTGTCACCGGAGAGAGTTGTCATCGCCGGGAGCATAGCCCGCTGTTCGGAGGGCTGTCAGGTGATTTCGACCGGCCCCGAACCGGCCGCCGGTCCCCCCGTGGTGCCGGTGGTGCCGGTCAGGTGCGGGGCCCCGTCGTCGTCGAGGAACTCGACCACGGCGAGCACCAGCAGGGCCACCACGGCGATCCAGACGGTGACGGCGGCCGTGGGGTAGTTCCAGATGAGCAGGGTGACGGCGGCGACCGCGACGACCGTCCAGTTGAGCCACGTCTTGGCCCGGTGCACCCAGGCCCCGACCGGTCCCAGGTCGAAGCCCACCGCGCCGCGCACGGCGCCGATGCCGCCCCGCCAGGCGGCCAGGACCCGCGTGGCGGCCCGGCCGCTGCCGGTCAGCCAGGTCGCGAGGGCGACGACGATTCCGAGAGTGATCACCATGCGTACCGTCGTCCGCAGATAGCGCACGAGGGTGTCGAAGACCGAGCCCGCTGCGGGCTGGGAGACCCCCGAAGGCAGGCCGTCGAGATAGATCCCCCGGAAGATCCAGAGCGCGATGCCGAGGACGGCGGCCCCGGCGGCCACGGCGAGCGCCGCTGTGACGAGGGCGCGGCGCCTGCGGATGGCGAGGAGCACACCGCCGGCCGCGAGGAGCAGGGTCAGCACCGGCAGCCAGAACCCGACGATCTGCAGGAGCCGGTAGAGCTTCTTGGCCTTGCCGATGGAGTCGGAGGTCAGGACCGTGAAGTCGGTGTGCACCTCGGGGATCTTCGCGGCGATGCCGAGTCCCCTGTCGACGAGGGCCTGCTTGACGCGGTCGATGACGGGGGCGAGGTCGATGACGACGGCGTCGTCGGTGAGCTTGACGGCTCCGCCGCCCTTTCCGGTGAGCGCCTTGTCGACGGAGGCGTGGGCCGTCCTGTTGAGGTCGGTCCACAGGGTGGCGAACGCGTCGCTGCTGACGAACTTGTCCGCCGTGCTGTGCACGAAGTCGGTGAGGCCACTGGTGATCGGACCGCTCAGCGGGCCCAGGGCCTTGGTCAGCCGGGGCCGGTCGGCCGGGGCGACGGAGGTGAGCAGCGCCTCGATGTCGACGTGCTGCATGACCGCTTTCGTCACCCGGTCGGCGACGGCTTCCTGGACGTCGGCGTCGGAGGCGAGCGGCTTCATGGTGGAGACGTAGCGGTCGGTGTCTCCGATCAGGTCGCTCGACCAGGCCGCCACCGCGCTGAGCGGGGTGAGCACGGCCGCGACGAGGATCAGGAGGACCGCGAAGAACGGCCGTACCCAGTGCCGCCCGCCCGTCGGGCGCCGCCGCTCCAGTTCCGCGACCCGGGACCGCAGCTCGGCGATCTCCCGGGCGTCGTCGCCGTTCACGTCGCCTCCGTGGGGCGGGCGGCCGGGCACGGCCGGCGTCGCGCGGACCGTTGACCGGCGCGTGCCCGGTCGGTCAGGTCATCCATGGCGCTCTCGTTCCGCTCGGTCCGCTGCGTGGTGGTGTACGGGTACGACGGCCCCTCCCCCGGCGGCGTCGGATCGGCCACCGGGCGGAGGGGTCTCGTGGGTGCGGGTGCGTCACATCGCTGCCGTCACGTCGGGGCGGCCGGAGCGGAGGACGGTTCAGCGCGGCTGCGGCTGTCGCGGGGACTGCGACGGTGACTGCGGCCGGGACGGTGAGTGATGGCCGTGGGGCCGGTAGGCGGCGAGCGCCCAGATCACGAAGACGTCGATCGCGATCATGATGACCGACCAGATCGGCGCGTACGGCAGGAACATGAAGTGGAAGAGCATGCTCACCGCGGCCAGCGCGATACCGGTGACGCGGGCCCACGCGGCGCCCTTCAGGATGCCCGCACCGACGACGGCGGCGATCACGCCGACGACCAGCAGGATCCAGCCCCAGCCGGTGAGGTTGATGCGGTACACGTAGTCGTTCACGCGCGTGTACACATCGTCCTTGGCGATCGCGGAGATGCCCTGGAGGATGTTGAGGAAGCCGTTCACCAGCAGGAGCACACCCGCGAAGGTGACGCCGCCGGCCACCCAGGCACCGTCACCCGACGGCGGCGGCCCGAGATCTCCTCCGGCGGGCGCCGCTCCGGACCACTGGTCTCCCCACAGCGGCATGTCGCCGCCGCTCGGCTGGGATCCCGTGCCGCCACCGGGCGGCGGGGTCGGGGGCTGCGAAGCGTCCTGGCTCATGCTCGACCACCTCGATGCGCTGTCGGCCGCTGGCCGACCCCGGTGCGGGAGGCATCGGGGAATTCGAGCCTCCGCCGCCGTTCCCCGCCCCGCCACGGGGGTGCCGCCGATCGGGTGACGGTACGAGGACGGGCCTGCCGCCGACGGCAGGCCCGCATCCTTCGCCTCTCACCCGTCGCTCCACCCCTGGCTCTTCGGTCCCCGCCCCGCCTCAGACGGCGTCCGCCTCCGCGTTCTGCCGGGAGACGAGGTCCAGTGCCCGCCCCAGCGTGGTGAGCCGGGCGTCGAGGGTCTCGCCCGCGGGATAGAGGCGGACGGTGTCGACGCCCGCGGAACGCCATACGCGGAGCCGCTCACGGACCATGTCCTCGGTGCCGATCAGGGTCGTGCCGAGCACCATCTCGTCGGTCACGAGTCCCGCGGCGCCGTCCCGGTCGCCGGCCTGCCAGCGCTCGTGGACCTCGGCGGCGATGTCCGCCCAGCCCTGCCTGCTGTACGCGGCGTTGTAGAAGTTGGTGGTGGCGGAGCCCATCCCGCCCAGGCTGAAGGCGAGTTCCTTCTTCCGTCCCGCCACCATGGTCCGCAGCGCGTCCTCGTCCTCGGCGAACGCCACTTCGGCGCCCTGGCAGATGTCGAGGCCGGCGCGGTCCCGGCCCGCCGCCGCGAGACCCGCGTCCAGGTGGTCGAAGTACGCCTCCTTGGCGCCCTCGGGTACGAAACTGGTGCCCAGCCAGCCGTCGGCGATCTCCCCCGTCAGCCGCAGCATCTTGGGGGAGAGGGTGGCGAGGTAGACGGGCAGGTCGTGCTCGGCGCGCATCGACAGCCGCATGGGACGGCCCTCGCCACCGGGCAGCGGGATCGTGAACTCCCGTCCCTTGTGGGCGATCTTGTCCCCCGCCACGGCCTGCCGAACGATCTCCACGGTCTCCCGCATCCGGGCCAGCGGGCGCGCGAAGGGCACGCCGTGCAGACCCTCGATCACCTGGGGCCCGGACGGTCCGAGGCCAAGCAGGAACCGTCCGCCGGAGATGTTGGAGAGGGTGATCGCGGCGCGGGCGATGGCGGAGGGAGTGCGGGTGCCGAGCTGGATGATGCCGGAGCCGAGCAGTATCCGCTCGGTCCGTGCCGCCAAGTAGCCGATGGGGGACGGTGCTTCGGAGCCCCAGGCCTCCGCGACCCAGCAGATGTCCATCCCGAGCTTCTCGGCCTCGACCACGAAGTCGACGGTCTCCCGCCAGTCGCCCCCGGACGCCTCGATCGTCGTGGAGGTCCGCATCACGCGCCCTCCCCTTCCGCGTTCTCGGCACGTTCCCTGATCGCCTCGACGGTGCCCGTCATGCTCCGCTCGAACTCCCGCAGCCGTACGAACACGATCTTCTGCTCCTTGTCCGGCATCCGGTCGATCGCGTGACAGAGCCCCGAGCGGCCGGGCCCCATCCGCATCCACTGGGTCAGCTCGGTGCCGCCGTCCTTCTCCTCCAGACTGAACCGCCAGACGGAGCTGGGGCGTTCGGGGTCCTCCACGGCCCAGGCGAACGTGCGGTACGGATCGCACCGCACGATGTACGAGGTGGTCTCCCACTCCCCCAGCGACTCGTGCCGGCTGCGGCCCACGAACCGGGCACCGACCGCGGGGGCCGTCGCGTCGTCGAGCCACCGCACCGACTGGAGTTCCGTGCTCAGTTCCGGCATGAGCCCGATGTCGGAGACCAGGTCCCACACCCGCGGCGGCGGGGCGTCGATCCGTGTCCGCACCTCCACCGTCGGCTGGTCCGCATAGCGCGCGCCCGTCCACTCCATGAGTTGCCCGGCCTTCCTCTCAGCGTTCAGGAAACCTGCCCCAACAGGGCTCTGAGCTTGAGAGTTGCGTAGATAGACTTACCTGTCAAGGAAATCCGCCCCCGGCACGCGGACCGGGGGCGGTGAGGAACCGGCGAGTCGGACGGGGAAGCGCACCGCGCTCGCGGTCGGTGAAGCGGGCGCTCAGTCGGTGAAGCGGCTGCGGATGTCGGGGCGTTCGGCCAGGTGCGGCGGGTAGCCGGGACCGAGGCGCGGCCGGGTGTTCTCGGCCGTCATCGGCTCCCCGCACTCGGCGCACACCACGGCCGCCTCGCTCTCGTGTCCGCAGCGGTCGTGACGGAAGACGACGGGCGGCCCCTGCTCACCGCTGAGCCAGCGGTTGCCCCAGCTGTTCATGGCGGCCAGCACCCCGAAGAAGTCGCGGCCCATCTCGGTGAGCACGTAGTCGTGGCGCACCGGGTCCGTCTGGTAGGCCCGCTTCTCCATGAGCCCCTCGTCGACGAGGCGCCGGAGCCGGTCGGTCAGCGTGTTGCGCGCGATGCCCAGCTCCTGCTGGAACGCGTCGAACCGCTTGATCCCGTAGAAGGCCTCCCGCAGCACGAGGGGCGTCCACCAGTCGCCGAGGAGGTCCATCGTGCGCGCGATGGAACACGGCCAGTTCGCAAAAGAAGTCCGCCTCACCCGTTCAGCATACGAGGGTCCAGGAAAAGGACCCAGCAGCTCGCACGGGGTGACTCACCGCGAGGGGCCGGACCGGCCCGCCCCGTCACACGAGGCGCCTGATCTCTCCGCGCACCCGGTAGAAGCCGCCCACGGAGGAGTGCAGCGCATCCACCACATAGCGAGCGCCGGGCTCGCGTATCGCCCGCGGGAACTGGACCTTCCAGCCGGTCTCGTACCCCTCGGAGACCACATGGACCCGCACGCGACCGCCCTCCTGGACGCACTCGACGACCACGCCGTCCCCCGGCGCGGGCAGGGCACTGACCGTGGCGACGGACGCGGCGGTGGTCAGCGGTGCGTAGGTCGGCAGCGCCGCCGCCAGCTTGACGTCCGCCGCGACCGGGACGGTGCCGGACTCGGCGGCCCGGATGGCGCTCTCCGTCGCGTCGACACAGGCGAGCGAACCGTCCGTGGAGACGATGTACAGCCGCTCGTCGTGGTACTGCATGGACAGCGCGGAGCCGCCGCCGGTGCCGAGCTTCCACAGCCGGGTGCCGTCGGCCGTGAAGCAGTAGACGGAGGAGGCCGAGTCGCCCGCGAACACGTACCGGCCGCCGGGGGACGTGGCGCACGAGTAGACGGGAGCGTCGCAGAGATAGGTGGCCTCGACCCGTCCGGTGGACTTGGCGAGCCGCTGGACCTGCCTGCGTCCGGTCCCCGCGTAGACCGCGTTCTCCTCCTGCCAGCCGAACAGCACGTTGCCGCCGGTGTCGGTGTGCCAGAGCAGGCCCGCGCCGTCCGCGGCGTACGCCGTCACCCCGCGGCTGTGCCCGTGGTACACGGCGTGGTCGTCGGCGCGCACCATCCAGGCGTGGTCCCCGCCGGAGTCGCGCGACCACTGGAGCTCGTCCTCGTGGTCGATGACCGTCAGCCCGCCCCGGCGGTCGGACACGCTGAGCACGCCCGCGTGGATGTCCAGCCAGAAGATGTCGACCTCGGCCGCTATCTCGTAGGCCGCGAACGGCACCTTCGAGGAGAGGTCGTACACCCGGCCGTCGTCGCAGCCCGCGTAGATCCAGAAGTCGTCCGCCACCAGGCACTTGACGCCGTCGGGCAGGGAGTAGTGCGCGAGCACCTCGCCGGAGTGGCTCAGGTTGTACACGTCGCCGTGCTGGTTGCCGACCCAGCAGCGGTCCTCGTCGACGTGGATGCCGAACGCCGAGGCTCCCGTGCGGAACCGCCACAGCACCGGTGCCGTGGCACGGGCCGTGGAGGGCGCCGACGTCACCTGACGGCGCGTCACCGCACGGGCCGCGCGCTGCCCCTGGACGGCGGGCGCGTACCCCTTGCGGACCTTCTCGGCTATCTTCTTCGCCGCCGCGGCCCGGGCCTTCTCGACGGTGGGGAAGCTGGAGGTCTGGCGCTGGCCGTCGACGCCGATCCGGCCGTACCGCACGGAGACGGTGGTCTGCTCGACCGTCACCTCGTAGAACTTGTGGGCGCCGCAGCTGTCCTGGGACAGCTCCAGATACGTCGTGTTCCCCGTCTGTCGTGTCTGCGCAGCGGACACAGCACACCCCTCCCCAATGACCCGGCCGGCCCCGCACGGGCCGTCTTCCAGTGACTCCAAACTAGAGGTCACCACTGACAACGGCGTCGCAGCGCGAACGCCCGAGGGGCTCCCACGGGTACGCGCCCCGGGGAACCCCTCGATGTGACACCTGCCGCGCGAACGGTGCGAAGACGATCGCGTGCGGGAGGTCGGTTCGCCCGCGCCGTCAGGGCGCGAGCAGCAGGCTGTCGCCGCGTTCCTTGGCCGCCGTGTAACGCCGGGCCACGTCCTGCCAGTTGACGACGGCCCACATGGCGTCGATGAAGTCGACCTTCTGGTTCTTGTACTGCAGGTAGAAGGCGTGCTCCCACGCGTCGAAGACCAGGACCGGGGTCGAGCCCTGCCCGACGTTGCCCTGGTGGTCGTAGACCTGCTCGACGATCAGGTGGCCGCTCAGCGGCTCGTAGGCGAGGACGCCCCAGCCGGAACCCTGCGTGGTCGCGGCGGCCTTGGTGAGCTGCGCCTTGAAGCCGGCGAAGGAGCCGAAGGACTCGGTGATCGCGTCCGCGAGGTCGCCCACGCCGTCCGCGGCCAGGGGCTCACCACCGCCGTCGCCCGTCATGTTGTGCCAGTAGATGCTGTGCAGGATGTGCCCGGAGAGGTGGAAGGCCAGGTTCTTCTCCAGGCCGTTGATCGACCCCCACGCCTCCTTGTCCCGCGCCTCCGCGAGCTGCTCCAGCGTGTCGTTCGCGCCCTTGACGTACGCCGCGTGGTGCTTGTCGTGGTGCAGCTCGACGATCTGGGGATTGATCACCGGTTCGAGCGCCGCGTAGTCGTAGGGAAGCTCCGGGAGCGAGTACACCGCCATGTCCAACATCCTCCGCCATAATTGCAATCAGTGTGCAGTTGCACGCTAACAGCAAGAGAAGACCAAGTGCAGGAGGGTCGCGGATGGGGTCGACGATCGTGCTGGGTATCGAGTCGTCCTGCGACGAGACCGGCGCCGGGCTCGTCAGCGAAGGGCGGTTGCTCGGGCACGCGGTGGCGTCGAGCATGGACGAGCACGCGCGCTTCGGCGGCGTCGTCCCGGAGATCGCCGCCCGGGCCCACATCCACGCGTTCCGGCCGGTGGTCCGTCAGGCGCTGGACGACGCGGGGCTGCGGCTGTCCGACGTCGGCGCCGTGGCCGTCACCGCCGGCCCGGGCCTGCCGGGCGCCCTGCGGGTGGGCGCGGCCGGCGCCAAGGGGCTCGCCTACGCGCTGGGCGTTCCGCTCTACGGCGTGCACCATCTCGCCGGGCACGTAGCCGCCGACACCCTGGAACACGGCCCGCTGCCGGACCCGTGTGGTGCTCGTCGTGTCCGGCGGCCACACCTCGCTGCTCCTGGTGCGTGACCTGGTCCGTGATCCGATCGTCCACCTCGGCGACACCCTCGACGACGCCGCCGGGGATCGACAAGGTGGCGCGGGTCTTCGGGCCGCCCTACCCGGGCGGCCCTGCCATCGACCGGGCGGCACGTTCGGGCCGTGCGCGCGGTCGCCTTCCCGCGCCCGCTGCCCGGCTCGTACGACTTCTCCTTCTCCGGTCTGAAGACGGCGGCGGCCTGCTGGGCGGAAGGACACGGGGACCGCGAGCTGCCGGTGGCCGACGGGGCGGCCTCACTCCAGGAGGCCGTCGCCGACGTCCTGACCCGCAAGGCGGTCGCGGCGTGCGTCGAGCACGGCGTGGGCACGGCGGTGGTGGTCGGCGGTGTGGCCGCGAACTCGCGGGTGCGCTCGCCCGCCGAGGAGCGCTGCCGTGCGGCCGGTGTCGAACTGCGGTTACCGCCGCCGCGGTTGTGCACCGACAACGGCGCGATGATCGCGGCCGTCGGCGACCTCCTCGTACGCGCCGGTGCGGAACCCGCACCGCTCGACATGTCCACCGACCCGTCGGCACCGCTGGAGCACGCCGCGCCGCATCCGGCCGGGGCCACGACTCGGCCGGCCGGGCCCGTCTGACGGCTCCCGGCGAACCTGCGCCCGCCGGGATGAACCGCCTCCACCGCCCATCTGGTCGGGGAGGACGTCACCGACCGCTCGACACCCCGTAGTACTGGAGGTCCTGGACGGTTGCCGTGCGTCGGGCCGGGTAGCGGGTCGTGACGGCTGCCGCGGTGTCGCCCGCGCGGCGGGCGACGACCTGGGTGCGGCCCGGACTCAGCGGCAGCGCATGGGCGTTGACGCCGACGGGAGCTTGGTAGGCGTGCGGCACGGAACCGACGCGCGCGGACACGGAGGCGGGCGCGGTCAGGAAAGTGAGCAGCTCCACCTGGTCGCGCGGGGTCGCCGTCCCCGCGCGGGGCCGCATCAGCCGTGCCTGCTGCACGCCACCGCCGCCGGTGAACTGGACGCGGGAGGTGACGTACACGGTGTCGCGCACGATCCGCGGCCAGGCCCCGGTCTTGAAGCGCGTGAGGTAGTACGAGGAGATGTCCAGGTACGTATGGCCGTTGTGCAGTGAGGGCGCGAACTGGCTGCCCTCGGAGTAGTCGTTCCAGGTGGTGAGTTGCACCCAGTCGGCGCCGTCGGAGATCGCGTGGTTCCAGGTCGACCGCAGGGTGGCGGTGTTGCCGGCCTCGTCGTAGACGCCCTGGTTGGGCCGGGCGTCCTGCACGGAGACGGCCTGCATCCACTTCTTGCCGAGCGAGTGGGCGAGCCGGACGTCGCCGGGGACGTTGTCCTGGCGGGCGTAACTGCGGTTGCCCCAGGACGAGAAGGCATGGCTGATGGGCGCGAAGCGTTCCGCGTTGGCACGGAAGTTCAGGAAGACCGGGACGAGCGCGGTTCCGACACCGTGTTGGCGCAGTCGCGCGGTGACCTGGTTCCACCAGGCCGGATCCTGGGCCTCGGCCTTGAACGGGGACACCACGAGGCGCCCGTCGGCCAGCCGGTACGCGGCGGGTGACGCGGCCAGTACGGCCAACTGGTCGGCGAGCGTGCGCGGATCGGTGTGCAGGGAGGTCATGTCCGGCATCAGCACGATCCGGAACCCGGGGTCGACGCGGTGCGCGGCGCGCAGCAGCAGGTCGACCCGCTCGCGGTTGGGGCCGGTCAGGGAGAGGAGGTCGACGGTGAAGCCGTCGATCCCGGCGTCCCGGGCGGTCCTCACCTCCCTTTCCAGGTTGGCGAGTTGCCAGTTCCCGGTCGACGGGGTCACGGGCTCGGGCCGGTCGCGCAGCAGTCCGCCGTAGGCCGCGTGCTTGCCCTGTTCGCCCTGGGGCGTCAGGTAGTTGCGGGTGTAGTAGTCCCGGGACGCGGGCTGGTTGTCGAGGGAGAGCGGGTAGGGCGTGAAGTAGTGCGCGAAGACCAGGTGGGGACTTGCCCGCAGCACGGCGGCGGAGGGCTGGTCGAAGGGCAACGCCGTGGCGTTGGCCCGCTCGGCGGAGGACGTCTTGTCCTGCCGGTCGAGGGCCAGTCCCGTGCCGGCCACGACTCCGATGAGGAGCAGGCCGAACAGGGCGCCGAGCGCGGTGCGCCGCCGTGTGCCAGGCGGCCTCCGGTGCTGGCGCGTTGGACGTGCGGGCTGATCCGTCATGGGTGTCCTCCGCGGACGCCGATGGGCCACCGGGGGCGAACTCTACTGCACGGGCGGCCTGTTGGGTGACAGAACGTCACTCAAGAGGCCACCGTGCGTGATCATCGCCGTGCGGTCAGGACGTCGTGGCGCCGAGCCGGTCGACATCGTGGGACTGGAGGTAGACGTCGAGGGCGTCCTCGCGCATCGCCCGCCACAGGTCGGATCCGTTGGTCCGGTCGAGCAGGACCACGGACTGGCCGGAGATGGTGTCGGTCCCCTTGGCGGGGGCGTTCATGAAGACCATGTTCCCGGGGCGGACCTTCTTGTTGTCCCAGAGCAGGTCGCGCAGGTCGCCGTCGCCGAGCCGGTCGTCGACGCTCACGGCGGCGGTGAGGTCGTCCAGCACCTCGCCGGCCTTGACCGGGTTCTTGAAGGTGGACGGCTGCATGACCTTCGACAACAGCGTGCGCAGGAAGTACTGCTGACGGTGCGTGCGGTCGAAGTCGCCACGCGCGAGGTGGTGCCGCTCGCGCACATAGGTCAGGGCCTGCGTGCCGTTCATGTGGCGGCTCGCGCCGTCCACGACGAGGTTCACACCGCCCACGGAGTCCGTGAGCTTCTTGAATCCGTCCCAGTCGATGACCGCGAGGTGGTCGACGCGCACCTTGGTCAGCCGCTGGACGGTGTCGATGAGGAGCGGCGGTCCGCCCCACGAGAACGAGGCGTTGAGCTTCGCCTTGCCGTGTCCGGGGATGTCCACCCACGCGTCACGGGGCAGCGAGACGACGTACGCGCCGGAGTGGTCGGCCGGGAGGTGGACCAGCATCATCGTGTCGCTGCGCTGGGCTCCGTACTTCCACTCGGGGGCCTTGGCGTCGCGGCCGGTGGTCGGCAGGTCGGAGCGGCTGTCGACACCGACGAGCAGGAACGTCTGCCCGCCGTCGGAAGCGGCCGGCTGGGCCGCGGCGGGCACCTTCGGGAAGACCCCGGAGATGCGGTCGACCTTTCCGGTGTAGTGGTCGACGGCCCACCAGGCGACTCCGCCCATCAGCAGCAGAGCGACCGCGAACAGCACGAGCGCCCCGAGGAGCACCCGTCGCGTGCGACTCATGCGGCGCCGCGGACGCACCGGAGGGGCGTCGGCCCCCTTTGCCGGAGCGCCTTCCGCGCGACCGCCGTCGTCCACCGGGTCGGATACATCCGAACCCGTCCTGCCCAGCTCGTCGCCCCGGTCCGCCCCCGCGTCCCCGCCCGCCACATCGGCCTCGGCCGTGTTCCTGTCCCCCACCACGTACTCCCCACCTCACCCCGGTACGGCCCCTTCCGCACCGGGCGCACACTGTAGCCAGCACTTTCTATGATCGTACGGATTTTCGGAAGTCCGGCGTCGCGCAAGATCAACGGGTGGACCCGGGGCGCGATTTCGTACAGCTCGGCACTTCTCGGTGACGTTCACGTAAACACTCACATGCGTACACAAGTTTGCCGTACTGTTCACCATCGTGCCGCATGTTCGACGAATAGGTGTTCGCGACGTCCGGCGACTCGTGCAGCTGAATGTGCCTGGGGGGGTACATGTGGGATGTTCAGGCCACTGAATCCGACAGATCACGCAAAGCGCGCTCACGGGCGCGCTCTTCACTTTGGATGGGACGCAAGTCCCGTTGGTATCTTCCCGCGTCGCTGATCACCGATCTCGTCGGCGCGGGCGTACCGGTCACCGTCATGTTCTCCACCGCGCACCAGCCGTGGCCCGTGCCGAGCGGCATCGTCGCCGGACTCGCGTGGGCGGGCGTCCAGTTGTTCCGTTCGCGGTACGCGGCCCGGACCATCGGTGAGAGCCGGGGCACCCTGCCCGTACTCCACGACTGGTTCATCCTGCTGGGCGTGCTCGCGGTGGTGCACGCCTCGGCCGGGATCCGGCTACGGGCACCGCTGTGCCTGCTGGCGCTGCTGCCGGCCCTGCTGCTGACCCTGGTGTGCCGCAAGGCGGTTCACCGTCATCTCGCCGCGGTGCGCCGCAGCGCGCAGGCGGTGATCAAGGTCCTGGTGGTGGGTGAGGCCGCCGCGGCGGACGATGTCACCGCCCATCTCGCCTCACGCACGGACCATCCGTACGTGGCGGTGGGTGCCGTCCCGGTGGGCTCGGGCCCGTTCGCCTCAGGGGTCAGGACCGGGGAGCGGCTCGCCGCCATCGCACCCGATGCACCGGCGGAGGACGCCAACCTGGTGATCAGCGCGGTGCACCGGCTCGGCGCCGACCTGGTGCTGGTCGTACCCGGCGCCGCGACCTCCGGGGAGCGGCTGCGGCGGCTGTCCTGGGGGCTGCACGACGCCGGCATCGAACTGTTCGTCGCACCCGGCCTGGTGGAGGTCTCCGTCAAGCGCCTGGAGACCGGCTCGGCCGGCGGCATGTCCCTGCTGCGCGTCGCCCCTCCCGTACGGGAGGGCATGCAGCCGCTGCTCAAGGAGGTCCTGGACCGGAGCACCGCTCTGGTGGGGCTGCTCGCGCTCGCCCCGGTGCTGCTGCTGGTCGCGGTCTCGGTGAAGCTGTCCTCACGGGGTCCGGTCCTCTACCTGCACGAGCGCATCGGCCGGTCCGGCCGCCCCTTCGTGATGTGGAAGTTCCGCACCATGCGGGTCGGCTCCGACCGACTGAAGGCCGAACTGGCCGAGGAGAACGAGAACGACGGGCTGATGTTCAAGATGCGCCGGGACCCGCGGGTCACCCGGGTCGGCCACTGGCTGCGGCGCACCTCGCTGGACGAACTGCCCCAGCTCGTCAACGTCCTCAAGGGTGACATGTCCCTGGTGGGTCCGCGTCCGCCGCTCGCGGACGAGGTGGCGCACTACACCCCCGTCGAGTGGCGGCGGCTGAGCGTACGGCCGGGCATGACCGGGCTGTGGCAGATCAGCGGACGCTCGGACCTGTCCTGGGACGAAACGGTTCAGCTGGATCTCAGTTATGTCGACAACTGGTCCTTCACCAGCGACGTCGACGTCATGGCCCGCACGTTCCGCGCCGTCGTCGACGGTCGCGGGGCGTACTGAGAGGGCCGCCCGTGAGAGCACAGTTCCCCGGCGCGCGGCGCGCGCCGGGGTCCGTCGGCCGGTCGGGCCCGTCAGCCGTCGAGGCCGCCGCGCCAGTGGGCGTAGGTGGCGGCGATGCCGTCGCGCAGCGGGATCGCCGGCTTCCAGCCGAGGTCCGCGAGCCGGGAGATGTCGAGCAGCTTGCGCGGCGTGCCGTCGGGGCGGGTGGTGTCCCAGCCGATCCTGCCGGTGAAACCGGTCACCTCGGCGACCGTCGCGGCCAGTTCGCGGATGGTGAGGTCGTTGCCGCAGCCGACGTTCACCGGCTCGTCGCCGTCGTAGGAGCGCAGCAGCAGGGCGCAGGCGGCGGCGAGATCGTCCACGTGCAGGAACTCCCGGCGCGGGGAGCCGCTGCCCCACAGGGTGACCTCGTCACGCCCCTCGGCCGCGGCCTCGTGGAAGCGGCGGATCAGGGCGGGCAGGACGTGGGAGGTCTCCAGGTCGAAGTTGTCGCCGGGTCCGTAGAGATTGGTCGGCATGGCGCTGATGTAGGACGCGCCGTACTGACGCCGGTAGGACTGCACCTGGACGATGCCCGCGATCTTCGCGAGGGCGTAGGCCTCGTTGGTGGGTTCCAGCGGTCCGGTCAGCAGGGCGTCCTCGCTGATCGGCTGGGGGGCGTGCTTGGGGTAGATGCACGACGACCCCAGGAACAACAGGCGGCCCACACCGGCGGCGTGGGCACCGGCTATCACGCTGAGCTGGATCTGGAGGTTCTCCTCCAGGAACTGCACCGGCTGGGTGCTGTTGGCCATGATCCCGCCGACCTTCGCGGCGGCGAGCACCACGGCGTCGGGGCGCAGGTCGGCCAGTTCGGCCGCGGTGCGCGCGGCGTCGCGCAGGTCCAGTTCGGAGCGGGTACGGGTGAGCACCTCGTGCCCGTCGGCGGCGAGCCGGCGGGCCACGGCGGAGCCCACCAGGCCACGGTGGCCGGCGACGAAGACACGGGCGCGTTCGGGCAGGAGCGATGCGGTCATATGCCGGATCATGCCAGGCGCCGCGTGGCCGGATCGCCCGGATCGGCAACTCTGCCGAAATTTCCTGTAGTTCATGACATGCGACCCGCGCACCGCGGGCGCACGGACCGGACCGGCCCGCTGGGCGGGTCCGGCAGGGAGGGGAACACCGCATGACCAAGACCGCGCTGATCACCGGCGTGACCGGGCAGGACGGCTCGTACCTGGCGGAGCTTCTGCTGGCGAAGGGATACCGGGTCCACGGCCTGGTGAGGCGGTCGTCCAGCTTCAACACCGAGCGGATCGACCACATCTACCAGGGCCCCCAGGAGGCCGAGCGGCACTTCGTGCTGCACCACGCCGACCTCTCCGACGGGGTGGCGCTGGTGAACCTGCTGCGCGAGATACAGCCGGACGAGGTGTACAACCTCGGCGCCCAGTCCCATGTGCGGGTCTCGTTCGACGCGCCGCTCTACACCGGTGACGTGACGGGCCTCGGTGCGCTGCGACTGCTGGAGGCCATCCGGGCGAGCGGGGTGGAGACCCGTATCTACCAGGCCTCGTCCTCGGAGATGTTCGGCTCGACGCCGCCCCCGCAGAACGAGGACACCCCCTTCCACCCGCGCAGCCCGTACGGCGCCGCGAAGGTCTTCGGGTACTGGACCACGGTCAACTACCGCGAGGCGTACGGGATGTTCGCGGTCAACGGCATCCTGTTCAACCACGAGTCCCCGCGCCGCGGCGAGACCTTCGTGACCCGGAAGATCACCCGCGCCGTCGCCCGTATCAAGGCCGGCCTCCAGGACCGTCTCTACCTGGGCAACCTCGACGCGGTGCGCGACTGGGGGTACGCGCCCGAGTACGTCGAGGCGATGTGGCGGATGCTCCAGCACGACGAGCCGACGGACTACGTGGTCGCCACCGGAGTCTCGGCCACGGTGCGGCAGTTCGTGGAGACGGCGTTCGCCCACGCCGAGCTCGACTGGAACGAGCACGTGCGCTACGACCCCAAGTACGAGCGTCCCAGCGAGGTCGACGCGCTGATCGGTGACGCGTCCAAGGCCCAGGAACTGCTCGGCTGGAAGCCGACCGTCCTGGTCGACGAGCTGGCGCGGATCATGGTCGACGCCGATGTGCAGCAGGTGGAGAAGGAGCTCGCGGGCGCCGTCGTGCGCATCGACCGCTGACGCGGGCCACCCGCGGAGGAAGTCGGCCACCTGCGAAAAGGCGGCCGCGAGTGTCGGGTGGGCATCAGGAGAGTCACGGAAACGCCGTGAACACCTTGAAATTTCCTACCAGATGAGTCAAGTGCGTTCCATGACGTGTCATGTACTCGTATGGTTCGCGAGCAAACAGTTCACGCGGCCCGTGCGGATCAGGGGAAACACCGCCGGGCACGCCGAGGCAATGGGTCCGCGAGCGGGCCCGGAAGCCGGGGGGTTCATGCACAGATCCAGAGGGCTCAGCGCCGCCCTTGTCCTTTCCACAGCGGCAGGCCTGGGCCTGGTGGCCATGCCGCAACCGGCCGCAGCGCTCACCGCGCCGGTCGCCTTCACCGCCGACGACCTGCCGACCTGGCAGACCAACGGCATCGTGTGGGCGCTGGCGGAGGCCGGCGGCACCGTGTTCGCCGGGGGCACCTTCTCGCAGGTGCGTCCGCCCGAGGGGGGCAGCGGCACGGCGCAGAACGCGGTGAACTTCGTCGCGCTGAACGCGGCGACCGGCAACCCGACGTCCTGCAACCTGTCCTTCACGATCGGCAGCGGCAGCGCGACGGTCCGTGCGCTCGCCGTCTCGCCGGACAAGAAGACGCTGTACGCGGGCGGTTACTTCGGGGCGGTCAACGGCACGCCGGTCAGCAGCCTCGCCGCGATCGACATCGCCACCTGCACGCCCAAGGCGAACTTCCACCCGAGCGTCTCCGCCACCGTGCGGACGCTCGCGGTCACCAACGACACCGTGTACCTGGGCGGCGACTTCACCTCGGTCGGCGGCGCCGCGCACGACCGGTACGCGGCGGTCGACGCAACCAGCGGTGCCGTCAAGGCCTTCCAGGCGGACGTCGACGAGCCCGGCCGGGCCGTCGCGGTCACCCCGGACGGCAACAACGTGATCCTCGGCGGCGACTTCTTCACCGTCAACGGCGCGAACTCGCACGCCCTGGCGGTCGTCGACTCCGGCACGGGCGCGAACGTGCGTACCTACCCGGGGTTCATCGAGAACAACTCGGTGGTCAAGGCGCTCGACACGGACGCCACCGGCTTCTACACCGGCAACGAGGGCACCGGCGGCGGTGTCTTCGACGGCCGTATCGCGCTGGACCTGTCCACGTTGAACCAGCGCTGGCGCGACACCTGCCTGGGCGCCACCCAGGCCGTCAAGTCGTACCAGGCCGTCGTGTACAGCGCCTCGCACGCGCACGACTGCTCCAGCGTCGGGGAGTACCCCGACGGGCGCCGTCACCACCTGCTCGCGGAGCCGACCTCCGGCACCAACAAGCTGGGCTGGTTCCCGGACACCAACGACGGTCTCGGCGAGGGCATCGGCCCGCGCGCCATGGCGATATCCGAGACCTCAAACAACAAGTACATGTGGGTCGGCGGCGAGTTCACCACCGTCAACGGCTCGGCGGCCCAGGGCCTGACGCGCTTCGCGGCGACCCCGGACGTCGGCGCGCCGACGGTGCCGTCGGTCGGCGCGGAGTCGGTCAAGCCGACCGAGGCGCGCGTCCGCTGGCGTGCCAGCCTCGACACGGACGACACCAAGCTGACGTACAAGGTGTACCGCAACGGCGGTTCCACACCGGTGTACACGGTCGACGGCGACTCCGTGGAGTGGTCGCGCCCGCAGCTGTCGTTCACCGACACCAACGTCACGGCCGGCTCCACCTACAGCTACCGGGTGACCGCGACCGACGGAGCGGGCAACGCCTCCGCGCTGTCCGCCACGGCCACGGTGACGGTGCCGACCTCCGCCCAGAAGTACGCGGCGAAGGTGCTCGACGACGGCGCCAACCTGTACTGGCGCTATGACGAGTCGACCACTCCGTTCGTCGGCGACACCTCGCCCGGCGACCAGAGCGGCATCCACGTCAACGGTCCGTCCCTGCGGCAGACTCCGGCGGCCGTGACCGGTCCGTCCACCGCCATCGGGTTCAACGGCTCGGACCAGATCGTCTACAGCGACAAGCGCACCACGGTGCCGAGTCAGTACTCGATCGAGACCTGGTTCAAGACGACCACGACCAGTGGCGGCAAGCTCGTCGGGTTCGGCGACAACACCACGCGGGCCAGTGGTAACTACGACAAGCACGTCTACATGCGCAACGACGGCCGGCTGGTCTTCGGTGTGTGGACGGGCAGCGCCCGCACCATCACCTCGTCCAACGGCTACAACGACGGCTCCTGGCACCACGTCGTCGCCACCCAGGGTTCCTCCGGGATGGCGCTGTACGTGGACGGCAGCCAGGTCGGCACGCTCGCCGAGTCCAACAGCCAGGCCTACAGCGGCTACTGGCACGTCGGCGGCGACAACCTCAACGGGTGGCCGAACCAGCCGTCCAGCAACTACTTCTCCGGACAGATCGACGAGACCGCGATCTACCCGTCGGTGCTGAGCCCGACCCAGGTGCAGAGCCACTACACCTTGGCCTCGGCCCCGGCCGACAGCGTGCAGACCGTCCGCGCCACGGACGACACGTACGTCAACGCCGGTGCCGCGAGCACCAACTACGGCACCTCCACCTCGCTGGCGGTACGCGGCAGCGCGGCGTACGAGACGTACCTGCGCTTCGACCTGCCGGCGGCGCCGGCCGGGACCGTGCTCAAGAGCGCGCGCCTCGCGGTGAAGACGACCACGCTGAGCACCGCGGGCAGCACGGACGACTTCGCCGTACGGCCGGTGACCGGAAGCTGGACCGAGGCGGGGACCACCTTCACCTCCAAGCCGGCCCTGTCCTCGACCTCGGTCGGCACCCTCAGCGGGGCCACCGACCTGTCGACGGTCTACTCGGCGACGCTCGACACCTCGGCGCTCTCCCCCTCTCTGGGGAGCAGCTACGGCCTGGCGCTCACGAGCACCGGGACGGACGCGCTGTGGGTGTGGTCCAGTGAGGCGTCGGCGGCGGAGAACACCCCGCAGCTGGTGCTGACCTTCGGGGCGCCGTAACCCTCACGGCGTCCCCGTGGGCGGGGTGCCGGGCCGTGTGCCCGGGACCCCGCCCACCCCACCTGGGCCCGCACCTTCGTGTGCGGGCCCGCCTTCATACCCGGCCCGAGCGGGCCGCAGGAGCCACCATGCACACTCGTACTCTCCGGTCCCTCCGGCGCGGTGCCGCCGCCGGCGCCCTCGTCGCCCTCCTCGCGCTCTCCGGCTGCAGCTCGGACGGAGGTTCCGACGCGGCGGCGAACCCGACGCGGAGCATCTCCGACGACCAGGCGGCCGGCGTCCCGGACGATCAGGCGAGCCCGGCTCCCGAGGAGTCGTCGAGCCCGTCCAAGGGGCCGGTCCTGCCCGATGCGAAGCTCACCCCGGTGACGGGTTCCTTCACCGCCAAGGAGAAGAAGTACCTGCACGGCCGGGTGCCGAAGAACATGGACCCGGCCGCCGTGCTCCAGGTGGGCCAGGAGACCTGCCAGCGCGTCGAGCGCACCGCCGCCCACGACAAGGACGCCGCCATCGGCGCGCTCATCGCCGGGGACCTGCCGTCCGCCGACGACGCGATCGGCCAGCTGTGCCCGAAGCAGAAGCCGCTGCTGGACCAGGCCGCGACCGGCTTCGCCGACGGCACCCGCAAGAAGCCTGCGCCGGGCACCTACCGCGCGCTGACCAGTGCGAAGGGCTGCACCTGGAAGGCTCTGGGCGCGGGCGACAAGGTGCTGGCCTCGGGCCCGGGCCCGGACGCTCCGAAGAAGATCACGGCGAAGGTCCCGGCCGGCACCGCCACGTTCGTCTCCTCGGGCTGCTACGCCTGGCTCCCCGCGTAGCGGGGGATGCCGTTCGGACCGGCGCGCCCGCGCACCGGTCCGAACGAGGGGGCGACGTCGCCGCTAGGCCCGCTCGTACACGTCGAGAAGCGTGCCGAGGACCGCGTCCATGGCGAACGTCTCGGCGGTGAGCTTGCGGGCCGCCGCCGACGCGGTGCGCCGGGCGTCCGGGTCCAGCAGGTCGAGCACCGCCGGGGCGATGCCGTCGGGTCCCGTCACCACGCGGCCGGCCCCGGCCCGGTCCACCTCGCGGGCCAGGCCGTTGGAGTCGGTCACCACCACCGGTGTGCCCACGGCCATCGACTCCAGGACCGACATCGGGAACGGCTCGTCCACCGACGGCAGGACGTACACGTGCGCCCTGCGCAGCTCCTCGGTCATACGGGCCCCGTCGAGGGCTCCCGGGCAGCTCACCCGCGCCGCGAGTCCGAGCTCGTCGATCCGCCGTCGCACGGCGGCGAGTTCGCCCTCGTCGGGTCCCGCCACGACGAACGTCGCCTCGGGGTGCCGGGCCAGGATCGCGGGCGCCGCCTCCACCAGGTCGACGGGGCGCTTACGGGCCTGGAGCCGGGCCGCGTACAGGATGCGCGGCGGTCCTTCCGGTGCCGGGCCCTCGGGCTGCGCGGGCACGCCGTTCACCAGGCGGACGGCGCCGGCGAGCCCGGTCCCGCCCACCACGGCCTCCAGGTCCCGCAGTTCACGGGTGGTGAGGTGCAGGACGGCGGTGGCACCGCGCAGCACCCGCCGCACCGCGACCGCGTCGAGAACGCGGGCCGAGCGCCGCTCGCTCGGGTCGACCATGCCGTGCGTCTGGAGGACCAGCGGCTTCCCCGCGCGCAGCGCGGCGAGCGCCACCGGCAGGGTCACCAGGTCGCGCGCGAGATGGACGTGGACGACATCCGCCTGCCGTACGAGACGGTGGGCGCCGGCGAGGAGGGACGGCGAGGTCAGGCCACTGAACCCGAGGGGCAGGATCCTGCGCGCCTGGTGAAGGCGGGCGGGCACGCCCTCCACCTCCTCGGGCAGGGGCCGTTCGAAGCCGTCGGCGAGGGCGGTGAGCCGGGCGTCGTGCCCGCGTTCGCGCAGTCCCTTGCAGAGGTTGAGGGCGACCCGGACCGGACCGCCGAAGGCATGGGTGGGGCTGTGCAGGGTGACCGCGTGCAGGACTCTCACGCCGGCTCCTCGACGGGTCGGCGCCGGTTGTCGGCGGTGTGCAGGGTCAGCTCGGGCAGGTCGGTGTGCAGGACCGCTCCCGCACCGACGACCGCGCAGCGGCCGACCTTCACCCCGGCGAGGACGGTGGCACGGGCCGCGACCCAGGCGCCGTCGTCGACGGTGATCGGCGCGTTGCGGTACCGGAAGTCGGCGGCGCGGTGGTCGTGGCTGCCCGTGCACAGCAGGGCCTCCTGCGACACGCACACATGGGCGCCGAGGGTGACCGGCTCCAGGTTGAGGATCCACGCCCCCTCGCCGATCCAGGTGTGGTCGCCGACCGTCAGCTTCCACGGCCACAGCACGCGCACCCGGTGCCGGACGAGCACCCCGGTGCCGATCCGGGCGCCGAAGGCCCGCAGCAGGGCCGTCCTGACCCGGGCCGGGGTGAACCACGCCATGAAGACCGTGTTCATCACCGCGAACCAGAGCGCCTGGACGAGTATCCCGCGCCCCTTGTCGTATCCGGCCAGTGTGAAGGCCGGGAGATCACGCATCGAACCATTCCCCCCAACAGCGTCTCCCCGGACGCTACTTCGCCACACTCTAGTAGCTGACCGTTCACCGCAGGCCAGGGCTCGTTAGACTGCGCCGGGGATCTCTTTCGGGGCGGGGGCGCCATGACGCAGCAGATGGACCGGGGCACGACCAGCACGCCCGGGCCACCGGAGCGGGGCTGGCAGGCGGCGGTGCCGCCCTTCCGGCCACGGACGCTCCTCTCCCGCGCGCTGTCGGTCCCGCTCGTCCTCGGCTTCTCGGTGTTCCTGCCGCTGCTCGTCCTGGTCCAGCCCGGCACCGGTCTGCACGACTCGGCGCTGTGGCTCCAGCTGGCGCTCACCATGTACGCCGGCATCCGGCTCTCCACGATGATCCTCTCCAACCGGCGCAAACTGCTCGCCGGTTCGTTCTGGCTGTTCGTCTACATGGCGATGGGCGTCGCGCCGCTCGCGCAGGCCGTGCTGGGCCGCACACCGACCCCAGTGGTGGGCGCGCGCACCGATCTGACGGAGGCGGTCGCGCTCGTCCTGATCGGCTGTGTCGCCTTCGACATCGGCACCCTGCTGGCACGCCAGCGGCCCGAGCGGAAGCGCGAGGACAAGCTGCGTCCGGCGCTCGTCCACCGGCGCCGGCTGTACCTGCTAACCGTGATCGCCTTCTTCGGCTCGGCGCTCCTCGTGGTCAAGCTGGGCGGCCCCGCGGTGTTCTTCACCAGCCGCCAGGAGATCATCAGCAGCGTCCAGGAGGCCGGGCTCTCCCAGGCGGACTCGCAGGCCGGACAGGCCATCGTGCGGGGCTTCGGCACCGTGCCCGCCCTCATCGCCTGGCTCGCTTACACACGCTGGCTGGTGACCTCGCGGCGGGCGCGACGCTCCGTGGTGATCATCGCGGTCTGGGGGGCGCTGGCCGCCCTGAACGCGGTGGTCAACAACCCGATCTCCAACCCGCGCTTCTGGTTCCTCACCGTTCTCTTCTCGCTGCTGTTCACGGTCTTCCCGGTGAGCGCGGCCTTCTACCGGATCGCGCTCAGCCTGGGTGTCATCGTGGCGCTGGTCGTCTTCCCGTTCGCGGACCGCTTCCGCTACGACGACGCCAACTACCGCCCGGTGCAGACCACGTCGCCCCTGGAGCCACTGGCCCTCAAGGACTACGACCAGGTCGGCATGTTCGCCAACACCATCACGTACGTCCGGTCGGGCAGTGGCCACACCTTCGGCCGTCAGATGGCCGGCTCGGTGCTGTTCGCGGTCCCGCGCTCGATCTGGCCCGACAAGCCGATGGACACCGGGGTCATGGTCGGCCAGTGGATGGGGGCGACCAACACGAACCTCTCGTCGCCGGTGTGGGCCGAGCTGTGGATCGACTTCGGCCCGGTCGGAATGGTCGCGGGATTCGTGGCGCTGGGCTACGCGGCGGCGCGGGTCGACCGGCGCTATGCCCGCCGCGCGGTGCGCAGCGCCCGGCCGGGCAGCCTGATCGCCCTGGCCGTCCCGCTGGTCGCCGGCTACTCCTTCATCCTGCTGCGGGGCCCCCTGCTCCAGGCGTCGGGCCGGGTGGCCATCGCCGCGTTCTGCATCGCCCTGATCACCACGTTCCGCCAGGACCGGGCGACAGGACTGCGCTGACCCCGGCATCCCGACCGGGCCGCGCCCAGCCGGGAACCCCCGCCCGGCGGACGGCGGGTCACCTCAGGCCGTACCACCGGCTCCGGCCGCACCCGCCCAGCGGCCGGGAACAGGCCGGCCACCGCACCTCGTACCGACGACCCATGCGTGACACGCCCCACTTGGCGTCGACCGCCGTGCAGGAGCCCAGGCCGACCGGGCGCGTCGCGGGGCGGGCGGCGGGTGGCAGTGAGACTCATCGCCCTCCAGGGGCGGTACGGCGCTTCGTCGGTCCTTCGGCCGAGGACGGCCGGAGCCCCCTCCGGCCACTCCCCCGGGGACCTGCCGTGGCCCTCAGTTCGCCGGGACCGCCGGTATCGCCGTGGCCGGGGCCGGTTCCTCCACCCGCAGGCGAGCGACGCGGGTCCAGGCCGCGACCGCCTTGAGCGCGGAGCCCGCGGCCAGACCCCAGGCCGCTCCGAGCGCCGAGCCGGTCAGCACGTATCCGGCGAGCATGAAGACGACCGAGAGCAGCGAGAACACCACCTGGACCGACAGGGTGGCGCGCGGGCTGAGCACGCGCAGGGTCACCAGGGCACAGGTGCCGAGGCCCATCACCGCGTACTGTGCGCCCGAGGCGGGCAGCAGCGCGGCGGCCGACTGCCAGGTGGCGCCCAGCAGTTGGCGCCCCACGTGGTCGGGAAGGGCGTACAGCACGAGCCCCCACGCGAGGCCGACGACACTGAGGACGAGACCGAGCAGCGCGGCGGCGCGGGTGGTGGCCCGGCGCCCGCCCAGCCGGTTCAGCAGGGGCGGTCCGAAGGCGTTCACCGAGTTGAACAGGACGTTGAGCGGCCCGAAGAGCGTGGTGGCGCCGCGCAGGGCGCCGACCGCCAGCGGGGCGGCGAAGAGGCCGAGGCCCAGCACCGCGAGCTGGCTGGAGGCGTTGCCCACCGCGAACTCCACGACGAAGCGCTGTCCGAGGTGGCCCCGGCGCACATAGGGCCGCAGGTCCGTCCGCGCTCCGCGCACATGGGGCCACAGCAGACGCAGGCCGAGCAACAGCGCCGGGACGGCCGACACACCCCACACCGCCACGAGCAGGCCGGGTGCGGCGTGCCGGGGCTGGAGCAGCAGCGCGGGGACCACGCACACCAGGCGCAGGGTGTCGGCGGCCAGGGCCAGCCCGGGGCGCCGCAGGGTGGAGAACGCGTACCGCAGTCCGTCCTGCACCAGGACGAGTGGCAGGACGAGCCCGAGGGCGAGGAAGGCTCCGCCCGGGCCGGCCCAGCCGCCGGTGACGGCGCCGGTGACCGCGCCGACGGCGGCGAGCAGGACACCGACGACGGTGGAGGCGAGGGAGGTGAACGCGATCGCGGACCGGCACGCGGCACCGGTGGTGGCGGTGTCGCCCCGGGTGAGGACGACGGCCTGTCCGACGTACGCCATGTTGAGGCCGAGCAGCACCGTGAAGGTGAGGTACACCATCGAGAAGGTGGCGAAGCCGTGCGTGGTGGAGACGCGGGCGGCGATCACCAGCACGGCGATGTTGGTGAGGCTGGACGCCGCCTGGTCGAGCACCGAGGCGAGGGCGGCCGCCGACCGCCGCGGGGTACGCGGCGGGCCGGACGGCTTCTCGGACGGCGGCTGTTCCTCCGGGGCGGTCACCGGTCGCCCGAGCGGACGGTGCGCAGCGCGACCGTCTCGCTGCCGTCGAACTGCCTCTCGGGTTCCGTGGTGTTGGCGGGTTCGGGGGTGCTGGCCGGCTGGTTCCTGGGCGACCGGCGTCCGCTGCCGCGGCGCGCGACGGGCGTCCGGACCCGCTTGGAGTCGGTGTGCGTGACCGCTCCGAGGACGGTGCCGCCCGCTCCGACGATCAGCTCGCGGATGCGCATCAGGTCAGCGCGGTGCACGGTCCGCGGGTCGCAGACGATGAGCACGCCGTCGACACGGTCGACGAGGGCGAGGGCGTCGGCGTACGCGAGGACGGGCGGGGCCACGACCACGACGGTGGCGTCCGGGTCGTCGGCCTCGGCGATCAGCCGGGTGGTGCGGGCGGAGGTCAGCGCGCGCGGTACGTTGCGCACGCGTTCGCCGGGGACGAGCCCGAAGGCGCCCGACTCGCCCGCGTCGACGAGGAGTTGGCCGCGGGTGGGCCACTCGCCCTCGACGTGCTCGCCGGTTCGGCTCCAGCGGGGCAGGGAGGCGGCGGACACGTCGAGCCGCTCGGAGAGCGACGGGGTGCGCAGGTCGGCCTCGACCAGCAGGACGTTCTTGCCGGTCTCGGCGAACGAGGCGGCGAGGTTGACCGCGACGGCGACGCTCGACTCCATGGAGCCGCGCGGGGCGACGACGAGCAGCCGGCGCCGGTCGGCGAACCGCTCGTCGTAGGCGAGGCGGAAGGCGATCGAGCGGTACTCCTCGGCGGCCCGGGAGTCGGTGTGGCCGACCACCAGGGTGCCCGCCGAGCCGCGGGGCAGCGCGCCGAGGACGGGACCGCGGACGGCGCGGGCGACGTCACCCGCCGAACGCGGCGCGGGGTCGAAGACCAGCCGCACCCACGCGCCGAGCAGGCCGAGGCCGACACCGACCAGACCACCGAGCCCGAGCGACAGCGGCAGACCGGGTCCGTCGGACGAGGAGGGGACCGTGGCGTTGCGGATCACGTTGCCGGGCGTCATGTCGAGCGCCTTCAGGCTGGTGATCTTGGAGCGGAGGTCGGTGATGCGGTTGAGCAGGTTGGCCTGCACCGCGTAGGCGGAGTCCGCGGCGGATCCGTCGGGGAGCTGCTTGATCTGCCGGGAGAGCTCGTCGTTCTGCTTGGCGACCGGGTTGAGCTGGTCCTGCAGACTCTTGAGCATCGAGTCGCGGACGGACTCCCACTGGTCCTTGCGCATGTCGATGTACGACGCGGTGAGGGCGTTGGCGCGGCGCGCCGCCTCCTTCGGGTCGGACGCGTTGTACGTGAAGTGCAGCACGAGGGTCTGCGGCGGGTTGGTGACCTGGAGCCCGTGCTGGAGCTGGTCCACGTCGTCCGCGCTCATCTTGAGCTGCTTCGCGGCGCCCTGCGCGACGGAGCGGCTGAGGGCCGTCTGCCGCTCGGATCCCATGTTCAGCGCCTTGTCGCTGGAGAGCGTAGGCGCGAAGGGGTCGCTGGTGGGGGCGCGGAGCACGATGTCGGTGGTGGCGGCGTAGCTGTCGGCGCCGGTGACGCCGAGCCAGGCTCCGGACAGCAGTCCGATGCCGACACCGCCGCCTATCAGCCACCGGTACCGCAGCAGTTGGCGGAACTGCTCACGCAACTGCTCCGGCTCATCCTCTCCCCGGACGGGAACGTGTGTCTCGTTCACCTTCCAAGTCCCCCCATTGCCTCGTCGATCAGCGCGTCGATGCGCGCGAGACCCGCCTCCCGTGACAGATGGGCCGCTACATGGCGCGGACCCGCCGCGCCCAACTCGTCCGCCATCTTCGGATCTTCGGCGAGTCTACGCACCGCTGACAAGAACTGATCAGGATTCTCCGGTTCCACAAGCATTCCGGCACCGGATCGCAGCACTTCGCGGGCCGTACCGCCCTCGGCGGCGACCGAGGCGACGACCGGGCGGCCGGTCGCGAAGTAGGAGGTGAGCTTGGACGGGACGCTCATGTCGAGGACCGAGGCCCGCTGGGTGACGGCGAGGACGTCGGCGGCGGCCAGCACGTCGGGGAAGTCGGCGTCGTCCACCGAGGGCAGGAACTCCAGGTTGGGCAGCCCCTCGGCCAGTGCGGCGAGGTGCTCGCGCTGGTTGCCGTCGCCCATCAGGACGATCCGGGTGTCCGGGTCGCGGCGGGCGGCGTCCACCAGTACCTCGAGCCCCTGCTTGAGCCCCATGTTCCCGGAGTGCAGGACCACGGTCTGCTCCGGCCGCCAGCCGAGCCGTTCACGGGTACGCTCGCGCGGCGCCGAAGGGGCCTGTATGTGCGACCAGTTGGGCACCAGGCGTATGCGGCCCGGATCCACCCCCATGGCCCGGACCCGCTCGACGAACGTCTCGTGGATGACGCCGACCAGGGTGGCGCGCCGCAGCACCCACGACTCCGCGCGCTCGGCCAGTTCGGCGGCGCGGCCACCGCCCTGGATGCCGGACTGGGCGGCGGCGGCCCCCATGAGGTCCTGCACGACCGGGACGAACGGTGCCCGGTTCCGGGCGGCGACGCGGGCGCCGAGCACGCCTCCGGCGAGGCTGGGCAGTTGGGCGAGCACGGCGTCGAGACGGCCGGTGCGGGGTGGCGCGACCATGCCGTGGGCGAGTATCGAGCTCTCGAACAACGCCCTGCGCAGGGCGCTCTGGCGCGGCGGGACGCTGTGCCGCCTGCGGTGCACGGTGACACCGGCCCGCTGCTCGGTGGCCCGCCACACCTTGCGGTAGGCGGGGTCGAGGCTCCAGGACGGGTAGTGCGGCAGCCCGGCGAGGACATGGGTCTCGTGGCCGCGGCTCGCCCAGTGCTCGGCGATGCCGGTGGCGTACGGGCCGATGCCCGTGTGCTCGGGCGCGTAGTTGGTGGACACCAGGAGCAACCGACGTCCGGAAGGCCCGACTTCGCCCTCCTTGTCGGTGCGTCCGCCGATGTCCGGCTCATTGGTGCGCTGCACCGGAACGGACCCCGCCGGACCGGCGACCCCCGTACCGCTCCGGTCACGACGCTCGTCGTGGGTATGTGTCACGCGACGAAACCTTCCCCCCGGCCGCCACTGCGGCCTCCCCTGTGTGTCTGCGTCCCACGGGACCCCCCGGTCCCCGCGCCGGTCGAAAGTGACCCAGGACGCACCCTAATTGTTCACCCTCCCTGCACCATGCATGAACGCTATCGTCAAAGTCCGCGCATCCCCCGGAAAGGGGTGCGCTCTGGGGGCCAAAAACGAACAAGGGGGGCACTTGTGCCATCGAGCAAGCCGTACCGCGTGGGCTACGCACCGGGCGCCTACGATCTTTTCCACATAGGGCACTTGAACATCCTGCGTCACGCACGTGCCCAGTGCGACTACCTGGTGGCCGGCGTCGTCTCGGACGAGATGGCCGAGCACGCCAAGGGCAGGCTTCCGATGATCCCGCTGGTGGAGCGGCTGGAGATCGTCCGCAGCATCAAGCACGTCGACGCGGCGTTCGTGGAGACCGTGCCGGACAAGCTGGAGACGTGGAAGCAGGTCCGCTTCGACGTCATCTTCAAGGGCGACGACTGGCGGGACACCCCGAAGGGCGAGCGGCTGGAGAAGGACTTCGCCGCCGTAGGAGTGGACGTCGTCTACTTCCCGTACACCGTGCACACGTCGAGCACCCAGCTGCGGCGCGCCATCGACGCCCTGGACGGGACGCGGTTCAACGACGAACTGCGGACAGCTCCCGGAACCACTTGGTGAGGAAGGCCGCCAGGAAGAGCACGGCGGCGACGGCGAGGAGGGTGTAGGCCCACCGGAAGGCGCTGCCGCCGCCGAGCAGCAGGAACACCAGGCAGAACACCCCGTGGTCGACCGGGAGCAGGGCCACCGCGCGCACCGTGGAGGGCTCGGGGGCCCGGTCGCCCGGGGCGGCCTTGGGCTTCAGCTTCTCGGTGAGCAGCCCGCCGAAGAACGTGACGACGGCGGCGAGCTGGAAGCCGAGCGGCACGAGCAGCCAGGCGTCGGCCCCGGTCCCGAAGTGACCGGGGTTCCGGTAGAAGGCGATCAGCACGGCGGTGTGCAGTGCGGTGATCTTGGCGCAGTCGACCACGTGGTCGAGCCATTCACCGGCCGCGCTGCCGCCGCCGCGCAGCCGGGCGAGCTGGCCGTCGGCCGAGTCGAAGGCGAAGCCCACGGCCAGCCCGAGCCACACCAGGAGTCCCGCGGCCCAGGTGGGCGCGGCGAGCGCGGCCGTCGCGACCGCGGCGAAACTGAACGCCGCGCTGATCAGCGTGACGTGGTTGGGCGTCAGCCCGACCCGGTAGGCCCCGGCGGCGAGATACCGGCCCACCGGCCGGTTCACGAAGCGGGAATACAGCGATACACCCTTGGCGCTCTTCTGCGCGGACTTCAGCCGTATCAGCGCGGACGTCGTCGTACTGCTCATGGATCCCCCCGGACCTCATCACTCACGGCCTCCCCGGCCGCTCCCCTGATCCACATCATCACAGCAGTCGACGGGCGATGGCGAACGATCGAAAAACTGACCGGAAACGAAACGCGTCGGAAAACTGACGGAAGGTGACGGAAGCCCCACCCCTTTCCCGCCCTTCCCCGGAGCTTCCCTGACAAAAGTGGCGGGGCGCCGTCGGCGGGCGTGGAATGGAAGGGGTGGGGCCGCAAACGTGGAGGCGTCGTGGGTGTTGCACCGCTGACCGAGATCCTCTCCGGGCCGTTCGCCGAGCGCTACGCCGTGCCGGCCATCAACGTGTTCAACGACCTGACGATGGAGGCCGTGCTGGCCGCGGCGGTGGAGAAGCGGTCGCCCCTGATCGTGCAGACCTCCGTCAAGACGGTGAAGTCGATCGGCAGCGACGTTCTGTATGCGATGTGGACCGCCATGACCGCCGGGATCGAGGTGCCGGTCGCCCTTCACCTCGATCACTGTCCGGAGCGGGAGGTCATCACGGAGTGTCTGCGGCAGGGCTGGAACTCGGTGCTCTTCGACGCCTCGAAGCTGCCGGTCGAGGAGAACATGCGGCAGACGGTGGAGGTGGTCGCGGAGGCCCGTTCGTACGGGGCGGCCGTCGAGGGTGAGATCGAGTCGATCACCGGCGTGGAGGACGGCGTCGGCAGCGACACCGCGGCGGAACAGCAGACGCTGGAGGTCGCCCTGGAGTTCCTGCGGACCACCGGGGTCGACGTCTTCGCACCGGCGATCGGGAACGCCCACGGGTCGTACAAGCAGGCTCCCGTGCTCGACGCCCAACGGGTCTCCGACATCGTGGCGGCGTACCCGGTGCCGATCGCGCTGCACGGTGGGAGCGGGCTGTCGGACGAGCAGTTCCACGACCTGATCTCCCGGGGCTGCGCGAAGGTCAACATCTCCACCGCCCTCAAGGAGAAGTTCATGAAGTCGAGCCTGGCCTTCCTGGAGACGGCGGCCGAGCGCCAGAAGTGGGACCCGCCGTCGCTGCTCAGGTCCGTGCGCCAGGACGTCGTCGACATGACCGGTTCGCTGATGACCCTGTTCGGCAGCGCCGGCCGGGCGGGATGACACCGTGCCCGCGCTGGTCTACGACTGCGACGGCGTCCTCGCCGACACCGAGCGCTACGGACATCTGCCCGCGTTCAACGCCACGTTCGAGGAGTTCGGGCTGCCGGTGCGGTGGAGCGACACGGACTACGCGGAGAAGGTGAAGGTCGGCGGGGGCAAGGAGCGGATGAAGACGCTGCTGACCCCCGACTTCGTCGCCGCCGCGGGCCTGCCCGCGGACAAGGACGCACTGGACGAGGAGGTCGCCCGCTGGCACCGGCGCAAGACCGAGATCTACACCGGGATCATCCGCAGCGGCGCCATTCCGCCGCGACCCGGGGTGCGACGGATCGCCGAGGCGGCTCACGCGGCCGGCTGGACCCTCGCGGTCGCCTCCACCTCCGCCGAGGCGTCCGTCCGCAGCGTCCTGGAACTCGCGATGGGCACCGAACTGGCCTCGCGTTTCACGGTGTTCGCCGGTGACGTGGTCCAGCGCAAGAAGCCCGCCCCGGACATCTACGCCTTCGCCGTGCGCCGGCTCGGCCTCGACCCGGCGGCCGTCGTCGCGATCGAGGACAGCCGCAACGGCATGCTCGCCGCGCTCGGCGCCGGGCTCGCCTGCGCCGTCACGACCAGCGCGTACACGGGCGAGGAGGACTTCGCGGGCGCCTCCCTGGTGGTCACGTCGCTCGGCGACCCGCCGCCGGAGGAGACCGTGGCCCGGGTGCTGAACGATCCCCTCGGGGTGCACCCGGGCCCGTGGGTGGAGCTCCCGGACCTGGCCGTGCTGCTCACGGCCGGAGACGCAGCGGTCGCGGGGCACACCGGTGCCCCGCTGTCCGATCCCCCTGGTTCGGCACCACCCGCCCCGAGTTGACCGGAGTACCGGAGCACCCGACCAGGACCGCCGGCGATCCGCGTGCCCGAGCGGGGCAGGCCCCTCCCCCGTCCCTCCCGTCGGAACCGACATCACGCGCCAGTCAGGAGAGTCAGTCAGGAGAGTCATGACAACGCCAACGACATCCGCCGGCGACCTCGCGTTCGTCGTCCGGACGATCGCCCGGACCGCGGTCGACAACGAGAAGGCCTTCGGTGACCTCGACGCCGTCGCGGGAGACGGGGACTTCGGCTTCTCGCTCGCCCGCGGCTTCGAGATCGTGCTCGCCGACTGGGACACCCTCGACCCGGAGTCGCCCCCCGAGTTCCTGAAGAAGGTCGCCATGGTGATCTCCAAGCGGGTCGGCGGCACGTCAGGGCCGCTGTGGGGCACCGCCTTCCTGCGGGCCGCCATGACCGTGAAGGACCGCGACGAGCTGGACGCGGCGGACGCGGTCGCCATGCTCCGGGCCGCCGCCGACGGGATCAAGGCCCGCGGCAGGTCCGACCTCGGGGACAAGACCCTGCTGGACGCGCTCATCCCGATGACCGACGCGCTGGAGCGGCGGACGGCCGACGGCGAACCGCCCGCCACGGCCGCGGAACTCGCCGCACTGGCCGCCACGACGGCCCGCACCGCGGCCGACGCGACGACGCCGATGCAGGCACGACGCGGCCGGCAGAGCTACACCGGCGAGCGCAGCATCGGCTCGCCGGACCCCGGCGCCGTGGCGGTCGCGGTGATGGCGGAGCGCGTCGCGGCCGAGTGGGAGGCACGCGACTGACCCTGGGCGGCACCGTCGCACGAACCGCCCCCGGCACCCCGGGCGACGAGATCACGAGGAGCACGGCATGAAGAAGTTCGTCAACGACCCGAAGGACTACGTCGCCGAGATGCTGGAGGGACTGGCGCTGGCCAACCCCGACACCCTCAGGTACGTCCCCGAGTACAACCTGATCATGCGCGCCGACGCCCCGCAGGAGAACAAGGTCTCCATCGTGCAGGGCTCCGGTTCCGGTCACGAGCCCGCACACGTGATGACGGTCGGCCGGGGCATGCTGGACGCGGCCTGTCCGGGCGACGTGTTCGCGGCGCCGCCCGCCGACTTCGTCTACGAGACGGTCAAGCGGGTCGCCTCACCCAAGGGCGTCCTGCTGCTGGTCAACAACTACACCGGGGACCGGATGGCCTTCGAGATGGCCGAGGAGTTGTCGCAGGCCGACGGCGTGACCGTCCGGACCCTGTTCATCGACGACGACGTGGCCGTGCAGGACTCGACGTACACCGTCGGCCGTCGCGGGGTGGCCGGCAACTTCTTCGTGATGAAGGCGGTCGGCGCGGCCGCCGAGCGGGGCGCCGACCTCGACGAGATCTACCGGATCGGCGAGAAGGTCAACTCCCTCACCCGCACGATGGGCATGGCCCTCACCGCGTGCACCCCTCCGGCGAAGGGCTCGCCGCTCTTCGAACTCCCCGACGACGCGGTTGAGATGGGCGTGGGCATCCACGGCGAGCCGGGCCGCGAGCGGGAGAAGCTCCAGCCGGCGAACGCGATGGTGCGGGAGCTCGTCGACGCGGTCGTGGAGGACCTGCCCTTCGCCTCGGGCGACTCGGTGGCCCTGATGGCCAACGGCCTCGGCGGCACCCCCATCGGCGAGCTGTACCTCGTCTACGGCCTGGCCCACAAGCAACTCGCCGATCGCGGCATCGGCGTCTGGCGGAGCTACGTGGGCGAGTACTGCACGTCCCTCGACATGGCCGGCGCCTCGATCACGATGGTCCGCCTGGACGACGAGATCAGGGAGCTGCTGAGCGAACCGGCGGAGATCCCGATCCGGGTGTTCTGAGAGCACACTCCACGCCAGCGACATCGACGGCGCGACCCTGGGTGCCGAGCCTCACCGCCCGAGGCGGACAGCCACCGGGACCGGGGCGGCCGGTCCCGGGGAACGCCTCGTAGCATGGGCGCATGCTGGCCTTTGTACCGTCGTTCGTCTGCTTCTTCTTGTTCTGCGTAGGGGTGGTACGGGACCGCCGCCGGGTCGGCAACGCGGTCCTCCTCGGGCTCTCCGTCGTCTTCGCCGTGATCGCGCTCTTTCTGCACCTGGCCTCCGAGAAGGCCCGGTTGGGCCACGACCTCGCTGTCGCGCTGTTGACCCTGGCGGCTCTGGGCGTCGTCACGCTGGCCTGGTTCCTCATCGCCAACGGGATCACCATGGTGCGCAAGGAGGGCAGAAGTCCGGCGAACCTGCTGTCCCTGGGAGCGGGCGTCGCACTGGTCGCCCTGCTCGCCCTGTTGATCACGGCGCTGGTACTGCACACGCACACACTCCTGGTGGTGGCGGCGACAGCCGTCGCGCTCTCCGGATACGTCGCCTTCCTGTTCCTGTGTTTCCTCTTCTACGGCGCGCTGTACGGACACCTGCGCATCCGGCGCCGGGCGGACTACGTGGTGGTCCTCGGCTCGGGGCTGATCGGCGGCACCACTGTCCCTCCGCTGCTGGCCGGCCGGCTCGACCGCGCCCGCAAGGAGCACGCGAGGCTCTCGCGCAGGGGGCGGCGACCGGTGCTGCTCACCTCCGGCGGACAGGGACCCGACGAGAAGCTTCCGGAGTCCCACGCGATGGCCGACTACCTGGTCGCCCAGGGCTTCCCCGCCGACCTGATCGAACGCGAGGACCGCTCGACGACCACGGACGAGAACCTGACGTTCAGCAAGGCCCTGATGGAGAAGGCGAATCCGGATTACCGCTGCGTGATCGTCACGAACAACTACCACGTCTTCCGCGCCGCGGTGACCGCCCGCCGCACCGGCGTCCGGGGCCATGTGATCGGCGCCCCGACGGCCTCGTACTTCTGGCCGAGCGCCATGATCCGCGAGTTCGTGGCACTCCTCGTCGCCTACCGACGCACCAACGCGGCGATCTTCCTGCTGGTCCTGCTGAGCGGCCTGTTCATCTGGTGGCTGGGCTGGCCGTCGACAGGGGCGGTCGCCCTGGCAGGTCGGTAGCCCAACCGCCCGGACGAGTTACCGAGTGCCTTGGTCGCCGAGGCCGACATCCGGGGCCGCCGGAGCACCAGATGACGTCGCCACCCGTCATCACACCTCAGTGTGGACGGCGTCGGCGCGACCGTTCCAGTCGAGACAGACGACCGAGGCGTCGGCGGCGAGTTCATGGCTGCCGAAGTGCTCGAACAGACCGTTGACCATGGCTCGCGCGGCTTCGTGCGGCGGCTCGTCCCGTGTGGCGCCGACGGTTTGACGCAGGGCCCGCTCCGCGAACGTTCCGCCGTCGCCGGCGAGTGCGCCGTGCACGCCGGTGCTGAGAACGATGAGCCGGTCACCCGGTTCGACCTGGAACACCTGCTCCTCGTAGGGGGTCTCCTCGAACATGCCGAGGGGGAGCTGGGCGTCGAGTTCGATCTGCTCGATCGTGTCGTCACGCTGGCGGTAGAGCTGCGGCGAGCCCGCGTCGACGGCTCGTACGGTGCCCGAGTCCAGGTCGAACTTCAGCAGCAGGGTCGACGCGTACTTCTTGCCTCCGTACTGGGCGAAGAGCGCCTGGTCGGCCAGACAGGCCTGGTCCGCGAGGCCGATCCCGGCGCGGCGTGCGTTGCGCAGGGCGCCGACGGCGAGGCTCGTGAGCAGGGAGGCGTCGATGCCCTGACCCATGCCGTCGGTGACGGTGAGGGTGAGGTGGTCGGCGTCGGTCGACCAGTCGAAGTTGTCGCCGCCGATGGTGTAGGCGGGCTCCAGATGGGCGCCGATGACGTACTCCCGGCGGGCGCATCCACGGCCGGGCAGGAGCTGCCACTGCATCTCCGCGGCCAGGGTGAGGCGTCGGGTGCGACGGGCCTGCAGATACAGATCGGTGTCGCGGCCCGCGGTGATCACCTCGTGGGCCAGAGCCGTGGCGAAGTCGGCGAGTCGGAGCACGGTGGTGGTGTCGGTCGCGCTGCTGGGCAGGCGGACGGAGAGCACACCGTGCCGGTCGCCGCGCACGCTGAGGGGCAGATGAACGGTCTGGGTGCGGCTGGTGGCGCTCGTGATCTCCACGACCGGTGTCTGGCTGATGAAGGCCCGGCCGGCCGGTCCCTTGTGCGCGGGCACCGGGTCGTCGGTGTGCGGCAGGTGGGTGACCGGTTGGAGAACGCTCAGTCCGTAGTCGGCGAGAAGCACGGTCATGTCCTCGGCCCCGACGCGTTCCGCGAGGAGACGCCGGGCGGTGGCGACCAGCTCGTGCGGTGGAGCGGCGCGCAGCAGGCTCTCCGCGGACGGTGCCGGCCCTGCCGGCTCGGATGTGCTCACGGTATCCACTCTCCTCTTCCGCCTTCTCGTTCTTCCCTTGCGGCCTCCACGCTATCCGTCTGCCCTGAAAGGCAAGAAGAAGGTCGGCAGGCATGGAGATCGATCCGCGGGGCACACGAGGGTCCGGAGGTTGATAACTATGGTTCCCGTTCTTCTTGTTCTTCTGCTCGCCCTGATCCTTTTCGGTGCCGGTTTCGCGCTGAAGGCGCTCTGGTGGATCGCCGTGATCGTCCTGATCGTGTGGGTCCTGGGCTTCGTGATCCGTCCGACGGCAAGCGGCGGCAAGCGTGGCCGCTGGTACCGCTGGTAGACGGCCTGAACAGCACAGATACACACGCATACATGGGTGGGGCCCGACGCCACGGCGTCGGGCCCCACCCATGTCCCGTCCCGGTGGGCACGGGATGAACGTGGCGATTCCTCCGTTCGGAGGTGGCCGGAGACCATGGCCGAAGGCGGCCGTGACGCCCGGAACCATGGCCCCCCGAACACGACGCCTCCGGCCATCCACTCTTTTCACGACGAGTATGTCCGAGCTCAAGATGCCCGCACGCTGGAATTCCTGAAGGAACGTCACCGAATTCGATGACACCTGAGAGCCTCACAGTTCGGCGCTGGGGACAGTCGACGAATGTCGACGAGGGAGCCGAACTTCCCGAGCGACAGAGCTTGGAACCACCAGCCGGCGTATGGATCTTCGGGAAGCACGCCCTCCTCCCGCCGACACCGTACTCACGGTCGACCAGGTCCAGCGCAAGATCCACGTCGGCTCACCAAGGACGAGATCAGATCGTCCGGCGTCCCAGGTGGCTCAGGCCGCGGCAGTGGGATCCTCGGGCTGGGAGGCGCGGCGGTATTCGTCGTTGATGCGCCGGGCTTCTTCGAGCTGATCCTCGAGGATGACAATGCGGCAGGCGGCCTCGATCGGCGTGCCCTGGTCGACGAGCTCACGGGCGCGAGCGGCGATCCGCAACTGGTAGCGGGAGTAGCGGCGGTGGCCGCCCGCCGAGCGGAGCGGGGTGATCAGGCGCGCCTCGCCGATCGCACGGAGGAAGCCCTGCGTGGTGCCGAGGAGTTCGGCGGCCCGCCCCATCGTGTAGGCGGGATAGTCGTCATCGTCGAGTCGGCCGAACGAGTCGTCTGCCGTCATTGCACCTCTCTCATGGAACGCGTGGAGGGGCCCTGGCACCATGAGTGCCAGGGCCCCGAAGGAACTGCTACACCATCTGCCGGCCCTGATACTGCACCGGCCTCTGTTTCCGCACATCCGACCCGAATGGTGCCGGAAGACGCGGGGATCGCGGTTGCTCGACCGGAGACCACCTCACTATCGATGTCCTGCGGTACCCGGGCTCAGCCAATCCGCCCGGGCGATCCTGATGGCGCCTCACTCCTCCGTTCATTCCCTCTGGGATCAATCAACTGCTCGTACTGCTCTCCTGCGTACTGCTGGTGGTGCGAACTACTCAGCGGCCTCTCCCAGCGCCGCGCTTCGGCAGCCAGCCCCGTCGCCCATCCTGCAACCGCTCTGGCTTGGAACCCCACTGCCGAACTTCCCGGTGCGCGCGCCCGCAGCCGACGCCTTCACCGAGGTACCACTCACCTACCTTCACTGCTGGATACCGCGAACTGCACTAACGGGTACTACACCTTCAATCGCGGTCCTGCTCGTGGCGGCCCCTGATCACCGCAGGCCACCCGGTCCGGCAGCCAGCCCCGTCGCCGACCTGCGACAACCCTGGCTTCGGAACTCCACCACCGCACCGTCCTGCCAACTGCAACTACCTGTACTCCTGCCCGGCAGTTCGTGTCTGCCGGGCCCTGCTGTCTTCCTGACTACGAGAGAAACCATAGCCAGCCGATCAACCAATGTCTACCTCAGCCACCACAGATTTCCGCGCGGCCACTAAGGAGGTAATCAGACTCGAGGAGCAGGGCCCGCGGCTGTCGCCGAGTCCGAGCGAGGGGAAGCGGACGGCGGCGCTGTCCGCGTCCGGAGCGGTCCGGTGCGCTATCCGTCCCACTCCCCCTCGGTTTGATACCTTTCACTGGACACGTAAATCGATCGGATGTTCGTTTACTGGGATCTCCGAGACGTCCGTTGTCGGCAGTAGACGCTCACGTCTCCGACGTGCGGCGCGCCACACAATCGGACCGGGTGAAAGCTCATGGCAGGAACCGACCAGGAAAAGGCGCTGGACACCGCGCTCGCACAGATCGAGCGGAAATTTGGCAGGGGTGCGGTCATGCGCCTCGGCGAGCGGCCCAACGAGCCCATCGAGGTGATCCCCACCGGATCCACCGCGCTCGACGTCGCCCTCGGAGTGGGCGGTCTGCCCCGCGGCCGTGTGGTGGAGGTGTACGGGCCGGAGTCCTCCGGCAAGACGACGCTGACGTTGCACGCGGTGGCGAACGCGCAGAAGGCCGGCGGCTCGGTGGCGTTCATCGACGCCGAGCACGCTCTGGACCCGGAGTACGCCAAGAAGCTCGGCGTCGACACCGACAACCTCATCCTGTCCCAGCCGGACAACGGTGAACAGGCGCTGGAGATCGTCGACATCCTGATCCGCACCGGCGCGATCGACTTGATCGTGATCGACTCCGTCGCCGCCCTGGTGCCGCGCGCGGAGATCGAGGGCGAGATGGGTGCCTCCCACATGGGTCTACAGGCCCGTCTGATGAGCCAGGCCCTGCGCAAGATCACCAGCGCGCTCAGCCAGACGAAGACCACCGCGATCTTCATCAACCAGCTCCGCGAGAAGATCGGCGTGATGTTCGGCTCCCCGGAGACCACGACCGGTGGCCGGGCGCTGAAGTTCTACGCCTCGGTGCGACTCGACATCCGCCGCATCGAGACGCTGAAGGACGGCACCGACGCGGTCGGCAACCGCACGCGCGTCAAGGTCGTCAAGAACAAGGTCGCGCCGCCGTTCAAGCAGGCCGAGTTCGACATCCTGTACGGGCACGGCATCAGCCGCGAGGGCGGCCTGATCGACATGGGCGTGGAGCACGGCTTCGTCCGCAAGGCCGGCGCCTGGTACACGTACGAGGGCGACCAGCTCGGCCAGGGCAAGGAGAACGCGCGCAGCTTCCTGAAGGACAACCCCGACCTCGCCGACGAGATCGAGAAGAAGATCCTCGAGAAGCTCGGAATCGGGGTACCGGCGAAGGCCTCAGTCGCCGAGTACACGGCGGCAGACCCGGTCCCTGATGCCGTACGGCCCTCGATGGGAAACGCCTCCTGACAGGCAAGCGCGCCCCCGGCCGGGGGCCAGGCTTCCACCATGTTCCCGGGATCCAACCCGTCGGCTCATACGAACCTGTCGGCGCCGGCATCTCATCGGACGGCGCCTGCCGCCCCGCCCCCGTTCACCATGCCGGCGGGTGCAGGGCCAGTATCTGCAGCGTGCAGGGGGTGTGGACGTCGTTCAGGGTGTACGTGTAGCCGCGGGGGAGATAGAGGGCCTCGCCCACGCGGAGGCGTAGGTCCAGCGTGTGTTGCGGTCGCGGGGACGGGTGCGCGGGGCGGGTCGGTTCGACGCGGCCGCCGCAGCTTCCGTGGACCGGGAGCAGGACCAGATCGGTCTCCGTGGTGGTGCCGGTGTGTCGGGCGCCCAGGGCGAGGGCCACGGACGTACTGACCACCGTGCAGCCGAGGAGCATGCCCAGACGGTTCGTCAGGTCCGTTTCTCCGGGCGGTACTTCGGGTGAGGTCGATGGCATGTCGAGGGGCGGGGCTTCGCCGGCTGCGGCCACCACCGCCTCGATGCCCTCCGGCCACACCAGGGCGGGTGTCCTGTCCCGGTTGACGGACAGGCACAGGGCCACATCCCTGACGAAGAGGTCCAGGCCGGCTCTGCCCGTGACCGAGGTCGATTCGAAGTCCACGTCGTGCTCCCGCTCCCGTTGGCGCAGATCCTCCGGCGTGCCGCGACGCACGTGAGGTCGCCGACCGCGCCGTCGTCCGCGGGTGGGGCACGTGCGCGGCGTAGAGGCCGGAGCTGTGCCCACATGCGGTGTCGTTCGTGCGCGGAGGGCCCGTCCTTCGTGCACGGAACATCCGGGAAGGACAGATCTGCTGTTCTTCCGCCACATGGCCGCAGGGATGGGCGGCGTCGTCGGACCGGTCCCCGTCCCTGCGGTTTGCAGGAACTCTCTCGGACCGGGCCGGTGGTGCGGCAGTCCCGGGATCACGGTACCGCAGGGGCCGTTGCCCGTCGCGGCCCCTTCCGTCGGACCGAGGCACTCCGGCGCGGGGGCGCTCAGCCCGGGGTGGGTACGTCCTCCGTGTCGTCGTCGAGGAGTCCGGCCCGCGCCGCCAACACCCCTGCCTGGAAGCGGCTTTCGGCGCCTAGCGTCTCCATGATGTCGGCGATGTGCTTGCGCGCGGTGCGCAGGGACATCCCGATGCGGCGCGCGATCGTCTCGTCCTTCAGGCCTGCCGCGAGCAGCCGGGCGATGGTGCGGTCGATGTCCTTGGCGACGAGTTCGAGTCCGTCGGTCGCGGCGTCGGAGAATGGCGCGGCCTGCATCCACGCCTGCTCGAAGACCTCGCACAGGTAGCTCACGACCGACGGTTCCCGGATGACCACCGCGCCCCAGGTGCCGCCGCGTTCGGGGATGAAGGCGACCTTGCGGTCGAAGACGATCAGGCGGCCGAACAGTTCGTGCGCGGTGCGGTACTCGGCGCCGAGGGAGGACACCATGGAGACGTAGGCCTGACTGGGGCCGTTGAAGCGTGCGGTGTGGTGGTAGAGCGTGCGCATGCGGACACCGCGACCGAGCATGGCGCTGTCGCGGGCGAGCGCCTCCTGGAGGACCTCGGGGACGCGGTTGCCGCCGGGCTGACTGGTCAGCATCTCCTCGGCGCACTCCTCGGAGGCGCGGTTGAGGGCGGCCCTGACCTCCTCCAGACGGGGGATGACCTCGAGGCCGACGGACCCGCGGCTGATGCTGTCCAGGTAGTGGCCGCGCAGGTCGGCGAACTGGTCGCGGATGCGGTGCAGTTCGGCCTGCTGGGTGCGGATCTCCGCTTCCATCGTGGTCGTCACGACGGCGGCCACCAGGTCCGGGTCGACCGGTCGCAGCCGGCCGGGGTCGTCCGGGTCGGCCTTCATGAGGCCGAGTTCGGTGAGGGAGACGACGGCGGCGTCGACCTCGTCGCGGCCGAGGCCCAGCTCCCGCGCGGCCCGGTCGGGGTCCATGCGCTCGTTCCTGGCGACCCATCTATAGAGGGCGATTTCCCTTTCGTTCGGTCGCACGGGCGGTTCGAATGCCCTACTTTCGTCCGCTATGAACACTTCGTCCCCTGTTCGTTTTGCTGCGAGGCAGCTTGGTGAGCACCGTGATCGGTAGTCAGGGCCACGTGCGGCACGAGAGTCTTGAGGCAACGGAGAAACCGCCGCAACGGAATCCCCGAATCCGTCCAGAATTCAAGTACAGGAGTGCCCAGAATGAAGTCCTTCCGCGCCGCCGCCATTGCCCTCGCCGCCGCTTCCATCGCTTTCGGCGGAGTTATCGGGACCGCCCAGGTCTCGCCGGCGACACCGGCCCACACCGCGGCCACGGACGGCAACACGGACGGCGACAGCGGCTGGGGTGGGCGCGTCATCAACGTCCCCACCGACGCCGGTACGACCCGACACCTCACGGCCGGCGACCACACGACCGCCTGAGCCTCCCCGTACGCGTGACCCGGCGGGCCCGAGACGGCCCCCGAGCGCAAGAACGAGGACCCTGCGAGCGCGCCTGGGACGGGTAATAACCGCTGTTCCACGCGCCGCTCGCGGTCCGGGCGTCCGGTCAGCACTGCGTCCGCGCCCCCACCGTGTCGATATCCGAACACACGCTTCAGACTAGCCCGTGCGACCGACGCCCTGCTCGACGGCGCGCGGAGGGCACACAGGTGCGGCCTGACCGGCGATTCAGCAGCCGGGGCCGCCGCGTGACGGCGGCCGAACCGGCTCCACCCTCCCTGGAGCACCGGGGAGCCCGCCCCATGGCCCTCACCCCCCATGAAAGGCACACGTGTGAGTCCGTTCGCCGTCGAAATCCTGGAACTCCTCAGCGACCGCGAGCTCGAAGTTCTGGGCTACCTCGCCGAGGGCCACACCTATTCCTCCATCGCGCGGAGAATGAATCTCAGCCCGCACACCGTGGACACTTATCTGCGCAGAATCCGAGGAAAGGCAGGGGTCAGCAATCGCGCGCATCTGATGGTTCTAGCTCTTCAGGTCTCGCGCCGGCACGACTTCGGCATGACGCAGGTGTGAACTCCGTCCGAACGACGGCGGAGGACGCCGGTGGGGCTTCCCCACCGGCGTCCTCCGTCGTGGTGCGCGCCCCGGGAGGCGCGCACCCCACTCACCCCCGGACCCGCGCCTCCCGCTCGCGCCGCTCGACCTCCTGACGCACCAGTGGCAGCAGGGTGCGCCCGAACTCCTGGGCGTCCCGAACCGGTTGGTACCCACGGAGCAGGAACGTCGTGACACCGATGTCGACGTAGTCCAGCAACGCCCGGGCCACCGTCTCCGGTGTCCCCACCAGGGCTGTCGAGTTTCCCGCGGCGCCGGTCACGGCGGCCGGCGCCGTCCACAGAGCACGGTCGTGCCTCTCGCCCCGCTCCGCCACGGCCAACAGCCTTTGCGAGCCCGCGTTCTCGGGGCGTACCGAGGGCCCGAGTGGCAGCGGCGGCCTGCTCCGGTCGAAGAAACCGCCCGCGGTCCCCTTCCGCCGGAGCCCGTCCAGGATTCCGAACGCCCGCTCCCATGCCTCGTCCTCGGTCGCCCCGAGCACCGGACGGAACGAGACACTGATCCGTGGCATGACCGTGCGTCCGGCGGCGCGTGCTCCCGCGTGTACGGCGGCGATCTGCTCGGCGGTCTCGGCCAGGGGCTCGCCCCACAGGGCGAACACGTCCGCATGCCTGCCGCCCACCCGGTACGCGGCGGGCGAGGAGCCACCGAAGTAGAGCGGCGCGTGCGGGTGTTGGACCGCCCGCACCTCGGAGCGGAAGTCGTCGAACCGGTAGAAGCGGCCCGCGTGCCCGAACCCCTCCTCCTCCGTCCACGCCCGCTTCACCACGTCGAGGAACTCGTCCGTGCGGGCGTAGCGGTCCTCCTTGCCCGTGTAGTCGCCGTCCCGCCGCTGTTCCGCGTCGTGGCCGCCGGAGATGACGTGCACGGCGAGCCGGCCACTGCTGAACGCGTCCAGGGTGGCGAAGGTGCGTGCCGCCATGGTGGGGGCGACGGTTCCCGGACGGTGGGCGAGCAGCAGTCCGAGGCGTTCGGTGTGGGCGGCGACGTACGCGGCGACCTGGCCGCCGTCGGGTGAGCTGGAGCTGTGTCCGATCAGGACGCGGTCGAAGCCGGCCTCCTCGTGGACGCGGGCGAACATCCGCGTGAAGCCGGGGTCCACGGCGGGCCCCTGGCCGCCACCCTCGGAGTCGCGCGCGCCGATCATTCCGATGAACTCAACGGACACGGTGGCCACCGTCCTTGGTCGTGCGGGGCGCGACGCGCTCCTGGTCCGTGCCGGGGGCCGCCCCGGCCAGCAGGGCCTCCCGGTCGAGCTTGCCGTGCGGGGTGACCGGCAGGCGGTCGAGGTAGTGCAGTCGCTGCGGGAGCATGTGGGCGGGCAGTCGGCCTGCGAGCGCGCCACGCACCCGCGCCGGGGGCACCGCGGCGCGGTCGGCGACCAGGTAGGCGGCGAGTGCGGGGGTGCGTCCGCTGTCGTCGAGGAGGCAGGCGGCTCCGTCCACACCGGAGACCGCTCGCAACTCGGCCTCGATCTCGCCCAGTTCGACGCGAAAGCCGCGCAGCTTGACCTGGCCGTCCATCCGGCCCGCGTAGTGCAGCAGGCCGTCGGCGTCGGCGACGGCCCAGTCACCGCTGCGGTAGCGCCGACCCGGGCCGCCGGGTTCTCCGGGGAAGCGCTCGGCGGTCAACTCGGAGCGGCCCAGATACCCGTGGCTCACCCCGGCTCCACCCACCCATATTTCCCCGGGCTCGCCGGGGCCGACCACCAGTCCCTCCGCATCGCGTAGTTCGACGTCCAGATGGGGCAGCGGCCTACCGATGGGGGTACGGCCGGGGCGGGCGCCGGCGAGGGTCTCGGGGGTCAGCGGGCAGTGCGTGACGTGGACGGTGGTCTCGGTGATGCCGTACATGTTGGTGACCGTCGCACCAGGCGCCGTTTCCGCCGTCCACCAGCGGCGGACGTCTTCGGGGACCATCGCCTCGCCACCGAGGACGACATGGCGCAGGGCGGGCAGCAGGATGCCGGTGGCGGACGTCTCGGCGACGAGGTTGCCGAAGGCGGACGGCACCTGGTTGAGCACGGTCACGGCTTCGTCCGCGAGCAGGTGCGCGAAGGCCTCCGGGTCGGCGGCGGTGTCGCGGTCCACGACGACCGCCCGGCCACCGCCGAGCAGGGCGCCCCAGATCTCCCACACGCTGAAGTCGAAGCTCCAGGAGTGGAACAGCGCCCACACGTCGTCGGCCCCGGTGGCGAACAGCGGAAGCGCGGCGTCGAGCAGCGCGAGGACCTGCCCGTGGCCGACCACGCATCCCTTGGGAAGGCCGGTGGAGCCCGAGGTGTAGATGGTGTAGGCGGTGTCCGGGGGCAGCGCGGGGGCTCCCGGCACGGGCCGGCGGGCGGCGAGGGTCAGCGGTCCCAGCCGGGCGAGCGGGGTCTCCCCCGGCGCCTGTGGCCCCTCCGTGAGGACCAGTGCCGTACCGGAGTCGTCGAGGAGGTGGCGCTGCCGGTCCCGCGGGTAGCCGGGGTCGACCGGCAGGTAGGAGGCGCCGGCGCCCAGGATGCCGAGCAGCCCGGCCAGGGCGGATCGCGAGCGTCCGGCGCGCAGGGCGACCGGCTGCCCCGGCGAGACATGGCCCCGCAGCACGTGCGTGACCGCCTCGGCCTCCTCGGCGAGCCGGCCATAGCTGACCGAACCGTGGACGTCGGTGACCGCCGTACGGTCGGGGGTGCGGGCGGCGATCGCACGGAACCGGGTGTCGAGCCGGTCGTCGGGCCCCGCACCGTCCGTCGGGGTGGCGAGGGCGCCCGTCTTCGCCGCGGGAACCCGGGGCGGTGTCGTCGACGGGCTGCTCATATGGAGCTCCTGTCGGCGGACACGGGAGTTCCGGCCGTCCCTTCCGCGTTCTCGTCCCCGCTCGCCGGCTCGCCGCCGTTCGCGCCCTCGTCGAGGTCCGGTTCGCGGACCCTGGAGCGTCCCACGGTCAGGGCGTGCACGAGATAGCTGGCGACGTCGTCCGGCGTGGTGCCGCGCCCGAAGATGCGGTCGACGCCCAGGTCGGCGGTCATGGCCGGGTCGAACCGCGGGCCGCCGACGACCAGGAGGGGCCGGGGACGTCCGGCATAGGCGGCGTCCAACTCCGCGCTCAGCTCACGGACGTTGGTCAGATGGGCGTCGCGCTGGGTGACGGCCTGGGAGACCAGGACGGCGTCCGCGTTCTCCCGGACGGCCCGCTGCACGAGGTCGGGTACGGAGACCTGCGCACCCAGGTTCACGACGCGCATCGAGTGGTAGTACTCCAGACCCTTCTGGCCCGCGAACCCCTTGATGTTGAGGATCGCGTCGATGCCGACGGTGTGCGCGTCCGTCCCGATGCAGGCGCCGACCACCACGCAGTCGCGCCCCAGGTTGCCGTGCAGGCCCTCGTCGACCTCCTCGGAGGACAGCAGCGGGTACTCACGCTCCACGACGTCCACGGCGTCGAGTTGGACCTCGTGCACGACAGGGCCGTAGACCACGCAGAACGTGAACTCGGTGCCCACCGGGCGGGCGTGGACGAGGAGGGGACGGTCCATGCCCATCTGGCGGGCGAGTTGGAGGGCCGTGCCTTCGGCGAGCGCTCCGTGCGGTAGTGGGAGGGTGAACGAGAGCTGCACCATCCCGTCGCCTGTGGTGTCCCCGTAGGGGCGGACCGCGGGCGGCGGTCCGGCGGGGGTGTTCATCGCTGGTCTTCTCCTTCACGGTCGGAGTCCTGGGGCTTTTCGAGCAGTTCGACGGCGGGGTTGCGGTAGCCGGGGGCGCGCTCGGCCACGCCGTCCCGGCCGCGGCCTCCGTCGACGGGGCGGCGCATGCCGCCGAAGGTGCCTGCGGCGATGGCGTCCAGCAGGCCGTGTTCACCGATCCGCTCCAGCAGGTCGAGGGCCTCGTGCAGCACGACCTCGGCGCGCCGGGTGATGGCGCCGCCGGGTGCGGGGCGGAAGTCCTCCTCCAGGGAACCGGCCGCGTCCATCACGTAGCGGACGTTCTGCAGGGCCAGGTCGCGGTCGGAGAGGAAGGGGGTGACGACGGCTTCGGTCATCATGCCGACGAGCAGGATGTTCTGCCGGGTCAGTGCGCCGGCGAGGTTGAAGAACCCGTTGAGCAGGTAGCCGCGGAAGATGTCGCCGGTCATGTGGCGGGTGGGAGGCATCCACTTGAGCGGGGCGTCGGGGAACAGTTCGCGGGCGAGCAGGGCGTGGGCGAGCTCCATGCGGAAGGAGTCGGGCAGTTCGGGGTCGATCTCGAAGGCGTGTCCGAGGCCGAGTTGGGCGTCGGTGAGTCCCGCCTCCTTGCCGAAGTACTCGTTGAGGAGCTGGCTCGCGGTCACCGTGTGGGCCGCGTCCATCGCGTCGGCGGTGGTGAGGTAGTTGTCCTCGCCGGTGTTGATGACGATGCCGGCGCGGGCGTGCAACTGGCGGGAGAACCGCTGGTCGACGAAGGTGCGGACCGGGTTGATGTCGCGGAAGAGGATGCCGTACATGGAGTCGTTCAGCATCATGTCGAGGCGTTCCAGGCCCGCGAGGACGGCGATCTCGGGCATGCACAGGCCCGAGGCGTAGTTGGTGAGACGTATGTAGCGCCCGAGTTCGGCCGACACCTTGTCCAGGGCGGCCCGCATCAGGCGGAAGTTCTCCTGGGTGGCGTAGGTGCCCGCGTAGCCCTCGCGGGTGGCGCCGTGGGGGACGTAGTCGAGCAGCGACTGTCCCGTGGAGCGGATCACGGCGATGACGTCGGCGCCGCCCCGGGCGGCTGCGACAGCCTGCCGGACGTCCTCGTGGATGTCACCGGTGGCGACGATCAGGTAGATGAGGGGTCCGGTCGGCTCGCCCCACCGGCCGATCAGCCGGTCGCGTTCGCGGCGCCGGCCGTCGATGACGGCGATGCCGCCGGCCATGGCGCGGCGGGCGTCGGCGACCGCGCGGTCCGCCGCGGCGCCCTCGGGCAGCCGGAAGGACACGTCGCGGGCGGTGGCGCGTGAGGCCAGTTCGGTGAGGTCGCGGCAGGAGCCGGTGCGCAGGGCGTGCCACACGGGCAGGGCCACGCCGTGTTCCAGGCCGACCTGGTCGCGTACGGCGTCGACCAGTCGGTTGGCCCAGGGGATGCCCTCGGCGTCGGCGCCGGACAGTCCGGCCAGCCTCAGCGCGGCCCGCTCCACGGCGACCGTGGTGTGGGACCGGGCCATGTCCACGACGGCGCCTCCCGCGCGCGCCGCCAACTCCCGTGCCCGGCGCACCAGTCGGGGGTCGAGGCCCAGTTTCCCGGCGGGGGCCGTGGTGGCCCGGGGGGTGTGGCCGGAGTCGAGGACCACGGCCGAGGAGTCCTTCGTGGGCGTGGAGGTGGCGCGATCGGTCACCGGGGCGTGGGTGGGCACCGGGGATGCCTCGGGCCGGGCCGGCGGGGTGATCCTGCGGTCGAAGAGGGCGCGTACGCCGGGTTCGGTGCGGACCAGGTCGAGTGCCTGCTCGGCGTGGCCGGGCTGGTAGCCGTTGCCGATGAGCATGGTGACGTCGGCGCGCAGCCCCTCGGCCCCGAGTGCGGCGGCCGGGAAGGAGGTGGCCATGGAGAAGAAGACGACGGTGCCGCCGTCCTCGGTCGCCAGCACGGCGGCGTGTTCGCAGCCGGGCACGTCGGTGCAGACCACCGTGATGTCCACCGGGCCGCCGTGGGCGGCCAGGCCGTCACTGAGCGCAACGGCGTCACGGGCGTCGGCCGACAGTACCGTGCCGGCCAGGCCGGAGTCGGCGAGGGCGGTCGCCTCCGCCGCGTTCGGGACGACACCCACCAGCCGGCCGGCGCCGGCGCGGCGCGCCGCGGCCAGCGCCAGGCTGCCCGACTTGCCCGCCGCGCCCAGGACGGCCACCGAGGGGGCGCGGCCGGTCCGGGCGGCGTACTCGGCGACGGTGCGGCCGGTCAGCGCGGGCGCTCCGCAGACGTCGAGGACGGCGAGGGAGAGTTCGTCGGGCAGGTCGGCGGGCAGGACCGCGGCGACCGAGCGTCCGAAGAGGATGGCGTGTCCGCGGGCCGGCACCCGCTCCCCCAGGCCGTCCCAGTCGCGCAGGCCGTCGGTGAGTTCGAGCGGGGTCAGGGTGAGGGAGACCAGGGTCGCCACCCGTTCACCGGCCTTGAGGCCGAGCGGCGTCTCGGGGCCGGCCTCCGCGACGGTCCCGATGAGCATGCCGCCGGAGCCGGTGACGGGGTTGTGCATCTTGCCGCGCTCGCGCACGATCGCGCGGACCGCCTCACGGACGGCGTCGCCGTCACCGCCGTGTTCCTCGTGGAGCTGGCGGTAGGACGCCGCGTCCAGGTTGAGGTACTCGACGTCGATGCGGAGTTCGTCGTCGCGCAGCCGCGGGTCGGGGTCGAGGCGCAGGGCCGCCTGCGGCAGCACTCCCTCCGGGGCGAGCACGCGGTGCAGGCCGAGGGGTGAACCGGGCTTGTGGGAGGGCGTGTTCACTGCTCCTCCCCCGGCTGCCACTGCGCCCAGTGGGCCTGACCGGACGCGGGCAGGGTGTGCAGCGGGTCGTAGTAGTGGTGGGTGCGCTTCAGGGCGTCCGGTGCGTCGTGCTCGACGGAGGTGAGGTAGTTCTTCGACCAGTCGGAGACGCCGAGTTCACGGTCGTACGCGTCGGCCTGGTGCACCCAGCGCTTGCCGACGTAGGGCACGTCGCAGACGAGGCGGGGTGTGGCGAAGCCGGGCAGGTACCCCATGATGGCGTGCTGGAGCCGTTGGGCCTCGGCGAGCGGCAGCCGCCAGTGCTCGGCGCCGGGGACCATGTCGCAGAGGTAGAAGTAGTAGGGCATGATCCCGGCGGTGTCGAGCAGGGCGAAGCACAGGTCGAGCAGCGCCTCGGGGGTGTGGTTGACGCCGTGCAGGAGCACCCCCTGGTTGCGTACGTCGCGCAGTCCGGCGGAGAGCAGCGCGCGGGAGGCCTCGGCGACGAGCGGGGTGATCTGCTGCGCGGTGTTGGCGTGGGTGTGCATGGCGAGTCCGACGCCGCGCGCGGAGGCCTTGGCGGCGAGTTCGGCCATGCCGTCGAGGACGTCGGGTGCCAGCCAGTGCTGCGGCAGCCCGATCAGTCCCTTGCTGGCGAGGCGGATGTCACGGACGTTGTCCAGGTCGAGCAGCCGGTCGACGAAAAAACGCAGGCGCGGCCAGGGCACGTTGGCGACGTCTCCGCCGGACACGACGACGTCGCGGACGGTGGGTGTGGCGCGCAGGTAGGCGATCATGCGGTCGAGGCGGTCGGCGGGCCGCAGCACGAAGCGGTACTTGTCGACCTGCGGGGTGGAGGTGCCGACGAGGTCCATGCGGGTGCAGTGCCCGCAGTACTGCGGGCAGGTGGTGACGAGTTCGGCGAGGACCTTGGTCGGGTAGCGGTGGGTGAGTCCTTCGACGACCCACATCTCGGCCTCGTGCAGGGAGTCGCGGGAGGCCAGGGGGTGGCTCGGCCAGCGCGGGTGCCGGTCGCTGGCCACCGGCAGCATGTAGCGGCGGACGGGGTCGGCGTACCAGTCGGTCGTGCCGGGGGCGGCGGCCGGGGCGATGGTGTTGAGGACCTGCGGCGTGAGCAGGATCGGCATCGTCGCGAACTGCTTCTGGTCCGCGGCGAGATCCTCGTAGAAGGCGTCGTCGAGCCCCGTGCCGGCCAGTTCGCGCAACTGGCGGACTCCCTTGACGCAGTGGGCGCGCTGCCACTGCGGGTCGCGCCACTGGGCGGAGGTGACGTCCCGCCAGCCCGGGAAGCGCCGCCAGTCGGGCTCGACGGCCTCGTGGCGTCGGTAGCCGTAGGGCTGGGCGAGCGCGTCGGCCGGTGCCCGGGTGGGCGGCGCGGTCGGCGGGGGTGCGGTCTTCACGAGGTGCCTCGGTTTCTCCCGGCCGCCGCGGCGGGTGGGGATTCGGGACGGGGCACCGCACGGAACGGCCGTGCGGTGCCGCCGGGTTGAGTGGTCTCGGTCAGCGGGTGAGGGCGTAGACGAGGACGCCGTCGCGGTCCGGGCGGCGCTCGAAGCCGGCGCGTTCCATGACCCGCTGGGAGGGCACGTTGTCCGCGGTGGTCGTGCAGACGACCGTGTCGACGCCGGGCCGGCCGAGCGCCCAGTGGGCGAGTGCGGCCAGTGCCTCGGTCGCGTAGCCGTGGCCGCGGGCGTCCGGGTGCAGGTCGAAGCCGATCTCGGCGGCATCGTCCTGCGGCGGCCCGTGGAAGCCCATACCGCCGACGACGAGTCCGTCGGCCTCGCGGACCAGCACGTACATGCCCCAGCCGGAGCGGTGCAGGCCGGCCGCGTGGGCGCCGGCGAGCATGCCCGCGGCCTCCCGCGATCCCTCCCCGGGGGTGCCACCGAGCCAGGGCAGATCCGCGGTGCGGCCCTCGCGCAGTTCGAGCGCCTCGGCCGGCAGGACCTCGCGCAGCCGGAGCCGTTCGGTGGCGAGGACGGCCGTCGGGCGGGCGGCGACCTGCCGGCGGCAGGTCGCCTCGTCCCCGGACCAGCCGGTGGTGCGCCAGCCGTCGGGGAGTTCCCCGGTGGACGGCAGCACGGCGAAGGCGTCGTGCGGGTCGAGGGCGATCACATGGGTCACTGCTGCTCCTGTGCTGTGGTGGTACGGGACTCGGGCATCTCGCTCGTGCGGTGCCGGTGGGTCACGGGGTCGACGACGTCGAGCGCGTCGAGCAGGCGGTCGAGGTGGTCGGCCGGGCCGACGGAGATCCTGAGGTGCCCGGCCAGGCCGAAGCGGCCCGCGTCGCGGACGAGGATGCCGTGGTCGTCCTCCAGGAGCCGTTCGGCGCGGGCGGAGTCGCCGATGGGCACGGCCAGGAAGTTGGTCACCGAGGGCAGGGCGTGCCGGCCGCGGGCGGCGAGGGCGGCGCGGAACCTTTCCCGCGCGGCCGTGTTGCCGCGCCGGACGTGCTCCAGGTGCTCGCGGTCGGCGAGCGCGGCGACGGCGGCGGCCTGGGCGGCCCGGTTGACGCTGAAGGGCATGGTGCCCTGGACCGCGCGCAGTCGGGCGACGAGGTCCGCGTCGCCGACGGCGTAGCCGATGCGCAGACCGGCGAGGCCGTGCGCCTTGGAGAAGGTGCGCAGTGCCAGGACGGGCGCGCCCGATCCGAGATGGTCGAGGACCTGCGGGGTGCCGGTCGGCGCGAAGTCGAGGTAGGCCTCGTCGACCACGAGGGGCGTGCCGGTGACTGCGGCGCGCTCCACCAGCAGGTCCAACTCGGCACGGTCAAGGGCGCCTCCGCTGGGGTTGTGCGGGTTGCACACGTAGGCGATGCCGGCGCTCTCCATGGCGTCGGCCAGGGCCGCGACTCCCGGTGAGGTGCCGTCGAGGGGGACTTCGTGGCAGCCGCGCCGGGTGTTCTCCAGGCAGATCCGGTAGCCGGGGAAGGTGCCGGCGGTGGTCACGCCGGGGCGGCCGGGGTCTCCGAGGCACAGCGCGGTGAGCAGGACCAGTTCGTCGCTGCCGTTGGCCACGGCGACCTGTTCGGGGCGGACGCCCAGCAGGTCGGCGATGGCCCGCGCCGGGGCGGTGCGGGTGGGGTCGGGGTAGGTGCCGGTGTCGTCGACTGCGGCGTGCGCGGCGCGCAGGGCGTGCGGGCTGGGCCCGTACGGGCTCTCGCTGAGGTGCAGTCGCAGGGGCGCGGCCTGCGCGGTGCGCGCGACGGTCGGGGCGGTCATCGTTCGCTGCCGAGGAGCAGGCCGAAGCAGTAACTGCCGGGCTCTGCCTCCAGGGTGAGGAAGCGGTGCTCGGCCCCGGCGGGGACGCGCAGCAGCGCGGGCGAGGTCAACTCGTGCCGTTCGCCGTCCACGAGGACGTCGATGCGGGCGCCGCCGGGGTTGGGTGAGACCAGGAAGTAGATCTCGTCGACGGCGTGCCGGTGCGGGTCGGCGACGGGCCTGCCGACGAGGTGGGTGATGGGTCCGCCGGCCAGCTCGACGGGTACACCACCGAACATGTCGGCCGTCAGATAGAACGGCGCGGGCGCGTGGTGTCCGGCGACCGGCAGGAACTGCGGGATGTCGGTTCGGATCTCGGCGCCGTTCGCGACGGGGGCACCCCCCTCGGCGGGGACGGTCGGGGTGTTGAAGTCCGCTGCGGTGGAGGGGAGTTCGGTGGTGGCCGGCTCGGTGGTCATCAGGGGGCCTTTCGTACGTCGATGGGGGCGGGGCCGGTGACAGGTCCGGGTCCGGCCGGGACCAGGTCGCGGGCGCGCACCGTGCGTCCCTCGGGTGTGCCGGGGGTTCCGGCGAAGGTGTAGGTGAGCGTGTCGAGCGCCCGGTCAAGGACGGCGAGCATGGTGTCGTGGTCGTCGGCGGTGCCCCAGAGCACGGCCAACTCCCCTGTCGCTACCCCTGGTTCGACCGCCTGGCCGGGTTGCACCCGGGTCTCGTAGGTGTCGACGCCCGGCAGGCCGCGCACCTCGCCGACCCCGCGTACGCCGGTGAGCAGTCCGCCCTCGGCGGGTGTCGGCAGCGCGCGGGCGTACGTCACGCGGTCGTCCGGCACCCAGGTGGTCGACAGGGGGTGCCCGAGGGCCACTTCCGCGGCGAGGAGCACGGGGTCCAGTCCGCCGGCCAGGCGGCCGAGGCCGGCCTGGAAGCCGCCCAGCCTGCCGTTGACCTCGATCAGCCGGGGGCCGTCCGGGGTCAGCTTCACCTCGGTGTGGGTGATGCCGGTGTGGACACCGAGCGCCTCGACGGCGTTCGCGGCCAGGGCGAGGACCGCGTCCCGCTCGGTGCCGGTGACCGGGGCCGGCCAGAAGTGGCCGACCTCGCGGAACGGGGGTGCGAGCGGGAACTTGCCGGTGACCGCCCAGTGGGTGACCCGCCCGTCCAGGACGGCGCTCTCCACCGAGACGTGGTCGCCGTACGGGCCCGCGCCGGCGCCTTCCAGGTACTCCTCCAGGACGAGGGCGTCCTCGCCGCCCTCGGACGCCGGTGCGGTCAGCAGGCGTGCGGCGAGCGCGGCGCCCGTGGCCGCGTCCCGCACGAGGTGGGTGCTGCGGCTGCCCTCGCCGCGCACGGGTTTGAGGACGGCGGGCAGTCCGACCGCGGCGACCGCGGGCGCCCAGTCCTGCGGGGCGCGCAGCAGCCGACCGCGCACCGGGTCCACGCCCCGCTCACGGAGCCTGCGCCGCTGCTCGTACTTGTCGGTGAGCAGGCGTACGGTCCGCGCGTCGTGGAAGGGCAGACCGAGCCGGGCGGCGAGCTCGGCCGTGGTGCCCAACCGGCGCTCGCTGTAGGTGAGTACGGCGTCGGGGCGGTGTTCGCGCAGGAGTTTCGCGGTCGCGTCGAGGGCGTGGGCGTCCTCCTCGCGGACCGGCACGACGGGCGCCAGATCGGCAAGGAGTGCGGCGAGTTCCTCGGTGTGCCGGGAGGGGCATACGGCGAGGACGACGTCGCCGAGCGGTTCGAGCCGGTCCACGATGTCCGCGGGAGCGACGGAGCCGAAGTCGTAGACGACGGCGATGACGGGGCGTGGCATGGCCGTTTCCTCAGACGTCGGCGTGGTCGGGTTCGGGCGCGTACCGGACGCCGGAGAGCGTGACGGCCAGGGCGGGTTCCACCGACCCGGAGGGCGCCGGCGCGGGCCGGGTCGCGGACGCCGCGCCGAACAGGTCGAGGGCCGGTTCGAGGCCGGCGATCTCGGCGGGGACGGTTCGGGCGGCGGCCCAGTCGGCGCGGGCGAGGCGGTAGCGGTCGCTGACGGCGCGTTCCCCGCGTACGGCGTTGACCTGTGTCCCGTCGTGGGTGAAGCCGAACTTGCGGCACACGGCCTGCGAGGCGGTGTTCCCCCGGCGCACCACGGAGAAGGCGTCCTGCGCGCCGAGGCCGGTGAACGCGAGCTCCAGGGAGGCGGCCCGCGCGTGTCCGCCCAGACCGCGGCCTTGGTGGCGCAGTCCGAGCCAGGACGTGAGGAGCACCTCACCGGTCACCGCGAAGTCGCGGGCACCCAGCGACTGGGAGCCGACGACCTCGCCCTCGTGCACGACGACGAGGTAGAGCGTCCAGTCGTCGGGGCTCCAGTCGGCCATGGCCCTCCAGTGACGCTGGAGGACGCGGCGGGCGACGGTGGCCCGGTCCCCGTCCGTCCACTGGGAGAAGAAGGGCATGAAGCCGGGTGTGTGCACGCCCTCGGCGCCCAGGTCGGCGAGCGCGTCGAGGTCCTGCGGGGTGGGGTGGCGCAGTTCGACGAGCGGGGTACGCACGGTGATGCCGGTCGGCGGCCAGTTGTGCATGGCGGGTGCCTCCTTGGGGGCTGCGGCTGGACGGGGACGCCGACTACGGGGCGGCGGTCACGGGGGCGGAACCCTTGCCGCCCGCCGTGGCGGACACGGCTTCGGTGGCCTGCGTGTCCACGGCCTCGGCGGTCTCCGCGTCGAGGGGGTCGGGGGTCCCGTCCTGCGCAGGGGCGTCCGCGGGATCGGGCAGGTCGGCGGTCGACGGCAGGACGCCGCGGAACGCCGCTCCGAGCAGGGCCACGGCCGCGCAGACCGCGATGAGCGAGACGACCAGGGGCAGTCCGTCGGCCAGCGGGAGCGTCGCGCCCGCGAGCAGGGGGCCGGCCACGGAGCCGGTGGACACGGCCACCGACAGCATGGCGTTGACGCGGCCTCGGGTGCGTTCCTCCGCGAGGTCGTTCAGCAGCCCGGTGATCACCGGGAAGACCAGGGCCTCACCGACCGACAGCAGCAGGACACCGGCCATCGCGGTGACCGTGGCGGCGGCGCCGTGCTGCCGTCCGGCGACGAGGACCAGGGCCCAGGCGGCGGTCCACAGGGCGCCGGTGGTGGCGAGCACGGTGCTGCGCCGGATGCGCTGGATCCGCTCGCCGAGGAGCACCTGGGTGAGCACCGCGACGACGATGTTGACGGCGAAGGTGCCCGAGAGCCCTTCGGGTCCGACGGCGCCGCCGGCCGTGAGGTAGCCGGGCAGGCCGGACCTGAGCTGTCCGTACGACACGAGGGAACACAGGGTGAGGGTGGCCAGGAGGACGGCGATCGTGCGTTGTCCGAGGACCTCGCGGTATCCCACGGGGCGCCGCGCGGTGTCGGCCTCGGCGGGGGTGCCGGAGGGGCCCGCCGCCCGGTCGAGTCGCGGCAGCAGCAGGAAGAAGGCGGCACCGGCGGCCAGGAAGGTGCATCCGTCGGCGAGGTACAGGGCCGCGAACCTCGCCGCGTCGGAGCCCGGCCCGGACGCGGCGACGAGGCCGCCCACCAGCACGCCGAGCCCGGTCATCGCGTTGAACACGGCGTAGTCGGCGGAGAAGGCGAGCCCGCGTTCCCGGGCGGTGGCGGCGCCCGCGTACAGGAACCGCAGGACGGTGCCGACGCCGCTGATGCCCAGGCCGTACACGACGGCGGCGGTGAGGGCGGTGGGCGCCGAGGCGGCGAACGCGTACAGCCCGGTGCCCGCGCCCGCCACGCACATCACCAGGGTGACGACGGAGCGGGGTGCGAGCCGGTCGAGGACGGCGCCCCAGGCGAGGCCGCCGAAGACGGCGGTGCCGGCCTGGACGGCCAGGGTGGCGGCGGGGATCCAGGCGGCCAGACCGCGGATCTCACCCAGGTAGATCCAGAGGAAGGGCAGCACCAGGCCGCCGCCGAAGGAGTTGACCGCGTTGACGGCCAGCACCGCGCGGGTCCGCGGGGAGAACTCCCGCACGACCACGAAGGGGTGGGCGCTCATCGGGCCTCCAGCACGTACAGCCACGAGTGCGGGGTGCCGAACGCGACCGTGCGGACCGGGTGCAGTCCGGCGCCGGCGAACAGCTCCTCGTAGGTCTCCTTGGTGTGCAGCGGTACGCCCATCAGCGCGTGCGCGAGTTCGTACCCGAGGGAGAACACCGGCAGGGTGGAGGAGCCCTCGGCGTCGGGGCGGAGCATGGTGTCGGCGAGGACGAAGGTGCGGGCGGCCGGGAAGGCCTCGCGCAGCCGGGTGAACAGGTGCGGCCGGGTCTCGGGGTCGGCGAGCAGGTCGTGCAGCAGGAAGAAGCTCATCACCGTGTCCACCTCGGCGATGGCGTCGCGGTGGGCCTCGCGGTGGCACACGTCGAGCACGTCGGCCTGCACGGCCCGGACCCGGTCCTCCAGGCCGGCGTCGGCGATGGTCCGGCGGCCCAGTTCGGTGGCGGGGCCGCTGATGTCCAGTCCGAGGCCGCGGGTGCCGGGGCGGGCGCCGACGATCCTGCTGACCCGGGCGGAGATGCCGCTGCCGAGGTCGGCGAGGGTACCGAAGTCGATGCCGGCGAGGACGTCGTCCAGGGTGTTCGCCATGAAAGAGCGGTCGTTCTGACCCGAGCCGAGGGCGACCATCGCCTCGTCGCGCAGCAGGTCGTCGCCGAACGTGGCCTGGCCGGTGGCCAGTCGGGAGGCGCCCGAGAAGAGGTCGCTGTAACCGCCCACCGCCCAGGTGAAGTAGCCGCGCATCCGGACGGTCTCGCGTCCGGCGTCGGTGAGGACGGCCGTGTCGCCGTCGTCCTCCAGCCGCAGCCAGCCGCACACGGCGGCTGCTCGCAGCACCTCACGGACGATCCGCTCACGGACGGCGGGGCCCGCGCCACGGACGAACTCCGGGATGTCCAGGCGGGGGTTGTCGGCGAGCCGGTCCAGGACGCCGAGCCGGTCGAGGGTGTGCACCACGGTGGCGGCGACATAGCCGTTGAACGCCTGGTCGACGCCGATCGGGGCCGGTGCGGCCCCGTACCAGTCGGCGGGGAGTTCGGTGGGCGGGGTGTGCAGGAGGGTCATCGTGACTCCGGGTCGGGAAGGAGGGTGGGAGGACGGAGGGAGTGGAGCGGGAGGAGGTGGGGTGGTGAAGTCCGTTCGTGGTCAGGCGGGTTCGGGTTCGGGCTCGGCGAGCGGTGGGGCGGGGACGGGAGTCTCGGCGCCGAGCAGCACGCGGAGTTCGTCGAGCAGCAGCCGCGGGTCGGCGGTGGCGGAGAGCGGCTCGTAGAGCCCCAGGGACAGGGCCCAGTGGGCCGAACCGGCGCGGACGCAGCAGCGCAGGAGCGGCTCGTCGCGCAGTCGGAGCGGCTGCCGGGCCGCGTCCCGTACGGCGGCCCGCAGTTGCTCCGGGCCGGCGTCCGGGTCGGCGGCGAGATGCGTGGGCCGGACGGTCGCGGTGGGCAGGGTGCGGGCCCGCCAGCGCCCCGCGGGGTCGCTGAACACGGTGCGCAGGACGGGGTGGCGGCGCTGGATCTCGTCGAAGGCGTCGGCGATCTCGGCGGGCGCGGGCACCGGTCCGGGCAGCACCGTCTCGACGGTCACGTTGTGGTCGCCGGAGGAGCCGTGGCGCACCAGATCGTAGAAGAGCCAGCGCTGTTCGAAGGGGGTGAGGGCGCGGGTCGCGGGTCCGTCGGCCGGTCCCGCGCCGCCCGGCTCGCGGCGACGGAAGGGGTGTCCGGGCAGCCGGATCCGCCTGCCCTCCCGCCCCAGTGTGGTGTCGACGTCGAAGCCGTGGCGCCACAGCTGCGCGAGCAGCCGGGCGTAGGCGGCCCCGTCGGCCGTGTCGAGACGGAGCGGGCCGGCGTGGCCGGTCGCGTCGATCACCGACTCGGCTGTCGTGCGGGCCGACTCGGAGCCGATGACCACCACGGGTGTGGCCGGCCCGTCCGAGTCGGCCGGGGCGCCGATCGGGGTCTGCTGTGCGCCCGTCGGCTGCGTCGCGTGCTCGGCAGCGGCCCGAAGCGCGGCGGACAGCGGGAGTTCACCGCGTGCGGCGGCGGCGGCCCAGGCGCCGGCGCCGTGGCCGTGCACCGCGTGCGGCGTGACCCCTCGGGCCAGCAGCCACGCCACCACGCCGTACTGGACGGCGGCGGTACGGGCCGCGCTGTCGTCCCCGCCGGCCCGGCAGACGTCCTCGGCCCGCCGCAGGGCATCGGTGATCTCGGGCAGTTCGGGGACCGACGCGGGGGCCGGTGATCCGTCGAGCAGGAGAACGGGTCCGGCGCCGGGCTCCCGCACCGGAGAGGTGTGCGCGCCGTCCGACTCCCGGAGCAGGCGGGCGAGTTCGGCGGTGTCGGTGCCGGTGACGGCGTCCCGACAGGGGAAGCGTTCGCGGCCGGTGTGCAGGGTGCGGGCGATGTCGTCGGGAGCGGTGTCGGGCTCGTGCTCCAGTCGGTCGGCGAGCGTGTGACGCAGCGTTGTGAGGGCCTCGGGGTCACGGGCGGACAGGGCGAGGACGCGGGGCAGGTCCGCGAGGGTCGCGGATCGGATCAGGGATTCGGTCACGGCCGGTCACACCCTTTCGAGCTGAGGGACGGGGACCGTGACGGGCGCGGCGGCGCGGTGTTCCTGGACGACCACGTGGGCGTTGGTGCCGCCCACGCCGAAGGAACTGACACCGGCCGTACGGGGGCGACCGGTGTCCTCGGTCCACGGGCGCCCCTCGCCGAGCAGGGACAGGCGGGTTCCCGCGGCGGTGAGTTCCTCGATGGGCTCGCCCACGTTGGGTGTCGCGGGCAGGTGACCGTGGTGCACGGCGAGTACGGCCTTGATGAGTCCGGCGATGCCGGCGGCGGTGTTGCAGTGCCCCACGGAGGCCTTCACGGAGCCCACCGCGACGCCGGGCCCGTCCGGGCCGAGCGCGTCGGCCAGGGCGGTGGCCTCGATGGCGTCGCCGAGGCGGGTGCCGGTGCCGTGGGCCTCGACGAAGCCGACGTCACGGCCGCTGACACCGGCGTTCGTGAGGGCGTCACGGATGACCCGGGACTGGCCCTCGACGCCGGGGGCCGAGTAACCGATCCTGGCCCGGCCGTCGTTGTTGACGGCGCTGCCCCGGATGACCGCGTACACGGGATCCCCGTCGCGTTCGGCGTCGGCGAGCCGGCGCAGCAGTACCGCTCCGGCGCCGAAGCCGCCGACGGTCCCCGACGCGCGCCGGTCGAAGGGCCGGCACACGCCGTCGTCCGCGTAGAGGAAGCCGGGGCGGTAGCGGTAGCTGCCGTCCGAGGCGGGGTCCAGCGAGACCGCGCCGGCGAGGGCGTAGTCGCTGCTGCCGGTGAGCAGGCTGCGGCAGGCGAGGTGGACCGCGTACAGGCCGGTGGAGCAGGCGGTGTCCAGCAGCAGGGCCTCACCCCACAGGTCGTGGAGATAGGCGAAGCGGGAGGCGACGAAGGTGGGGTCGGCGTTGACGACGTCGTCCACCCGGGCCTCGGGGTCGGTGTCGACGACCTTGGCGCAGCCGGCGTAGAGGCTGGTGCGGGAGGCGATGTCGGACAGGCGCAGGGAGGCGTCCTCGACGGCGGACCACAGGACCTCGTGCAGCACGCCCTGTTGGGGGTCGCCGTCGCGCAGGTCGTCGGGTCCGAAGCCGAGGAAGTCGGCGTCGTAGCGGGTTCCTTCGGCGGACATGCCCCAGCGCGCCACCCGCCGCTGCCCGTCGGGCAGTTGGGTGATCACCGGTCCTGGTCCCTCGCTGAAGCAGTCCCGTCCGGAGCGCAGGTTGTCCCAGAAGGACGGCAGGTCGGCGGCGCCCGCGAACCGGGCGGCCATGCCGACGACGGCGATGGCGTCGTCGTCGCCGGTCCCGCTCCGCACCGGTGTGGCCGCGGCGGCCGGGCGCGGGCGTGCGTCCTCGCCGCCGAGCAGTCGGGTCTGCGACCGTACGGTGCCGTGCCGCAGCAGGTCGGCGATGGCGGGCCTGGTGCCGGTGGCCCGGCGCAGTGCCGCCTGGAGCCGGACCAGGAGCAGCGAGTGTCCGCCGACGTCGAAGAAGTTGTCGTCGGGGCCGAAGGTGCGCTCGCCGAGGAGTTCGCTCCAGGCGCCGTGGACGGCCCGCTGGAGGTCGGTGCCGTCCACCGCCGTCCGGGGAATGCGGGGTTCGGTCGCGGTGAGGTTCGGGGCCGGGGCGGGAGTGACCGTGTCCTCGGGTCGGGGCAGTCGGCGCCGGTCGATCTTGCCGTTGGGGGTCAGGGGAAGTTCGTCGAGGACGACGAGATGGGTGGGGACGGCGAAGGCCGGGAGGCAGGCCCGCAGATGGCGCATGACGTCGGGGTGGGCGCCGGGCCGGCCGAGGACGGCGTATCCGACGATCTCCTTCTCGTCCCGCTCGTTGCGACGGGCGGTCACGAAGGCGGCGGTGACGTCGTGGTGGGCGCGCAGCGCCGACTCCACCTCGCCCAGTTCGACGCGCTGGCTGCGGATCTTGATCTGGTTGTCGGCGCGTCCGATGAACTCCAGCTGTCCGTCGGCGGTCCAGCGCACCCGGTCACCGGTGCGGTAGAGCCTGCGTCCGGGCTCGGTGCTGAACGGGTCGGCCCAGAACCGCTCCGCCGTACGGGCCGGGTCACCGAGGTAGCCGAGGGCCACGCCCGTGCCGCCGAGGACGAGTTCGCCCGGCATGTACGGGGGTGCGGGGATGAGGGTGTCCTCGAAGACGACGTGCGCGACGGTGCCGGGGACGGGGCCGCCGATGGGCAGGGTGCGGGCACGGTCCGGCACCTCCTCCACGGGACACCAGGTGGAGGTGAAGGAGTTCTCCGTGGGGCCGTAGCTGTGCAGCAGGGTGCCGGGCCGGGCCCAGCGCAGCGCCTTGCGCAGATGGGGTACGGAGACCAGTTCGCCGCCGAAGTACACGCGGCGCAGGGTCTGGAGCAGGTCGGGAGCGTCCTCGATGAGGCGGTTGAGGAGCGGGGTGGTGACCAGCAGCGTGGTGACGCCGTGGTCGCGGACGGCGGTGCGCAGGGCGGTGGGGTCGAGGACGAGTTCCTTGTCCAGGACGACGAGCCGTGCGCCGTGGGTGAGGGCTCCCCAGATCTCGTAGGTGGCGCCGTCGAAGTTGAGCGGTGACAGGTGGGAGACCGTGTCGTCGGGGCCGAGCGGCAGGAAGTCGGGCCGGTGCATCATGCGGACGACGCCGCCGTGGTGGAGCAGGACTCCCTTGGGCCGGCCGGTGGAGCCGGAGGTGTACAGCACGTTGAAGACGCTGTCGGGGCGGGCCGTCACGGCGGGCGGGGTGGCAGGGCACGCCGCCGCGGCGCGGGCGATGTCCTGCGGGGTGTGCGCGGGCAGGCCGTCCGGCGCGCGGCCGGTCTCCGAGGGCTCGGCGATCAGCAGCCGGGGGCGGGCGTCCTCCAGGACCACGTGGAGCCGGGTGTCGGGGTGGTCGGGGTCGAGCGGCAGATAGGCCGCTCCGGCCATGGCGACGGCCAGCATCGCGGTCACGGTGTGCGGGCCGGGCCGCAGCAGCAGGGCGACCAGGTCGCCCTCACGGACGCCTCCCTCGTCCCTCAGCCAGTGGGCGGCGCGGGCGGCCGACTCCACCAACGCGCCATAGGTGAGCGCGACTTCGCCGTGGACGACGGCGACGGCGTCGGGGTCGCGGCGCGCCTCGCGCAGGACGAGGTCGGGCACGCTCGGCACGGCGAGCCCCTGCGTGCCGGACGGGTCACCGGCGCGCAGGGCGTCCGGACCGTCCTCGGACACGTCGCTCTCCTCGGCCGCGGTGGCGTCGGCGAGGCCCGCGAGCAGTTCACGGCACCGCGCGCCGGGGCGTTCGGCGGCTGCGAGCAGCTCGTCGAGTTGACGCACCATCAACTCGGCCGACGTGGAGACGTACAGGGCCGTGTCGTAGTCGACGCGCAGCACCAGACGCTCGGGGTACTCCAGGGCCGCCAGCGCCACGTCGTACTTGGCCGAGGCGGTGTCGAGGTGCAGGACACGGACGGTCGCGCCGGGCACCTCCTGGGGCGCGGTGCTCCGGGGCTGGTGCAGGAACACGGCCGTGTACGCGGGGCCGGCGGCGGGGGCCGGCGGCCCGCCCGTAGCGAGGGCGTCCATGGAGTCGAGGACCTGGTCGCCCAGGCGCGCGGCGTGCTGGCCGAACTCCTCGTCGGGCACCATCCGGCTCCGGACGGGCAGGACCCGGGTGAACAGGCCCACGGCGTCCACGGCGTCCGTCTCGTCCCGGCCCGCGAACGGCATGCCGAGGACCCCGTCCCGCTCCCCCGACCAGGCGTGCAGCAGCAGCGTCCAGGCGGTCAGCAGCACGGTCGCGGGGGTCACTCCGAACCGGACCGCCATCCGCCGTACGGAGTCCAGGCGTTCGGCCGACAGGGTCCGCTCGGCCCATCCGGGCGCGCCGCGCAGCCGGTCCTCGGCACGGACGAGGTCGGGCAGCGGTCCGAGCGTGACGGGTTCGTCGTCGAGCAGCTCCTCCCAGTACGTGCACGAAGGCCGCCCCTGCGAGTCGGCGCCGCCGTGGGTCGCCGCGGTCGGACCGCCGGAGTGCGCGCGGGGTGGCGCGGGGGCGAGCGGCGGTGTCCCGGCGACGCGGGCCCGGTAGGCGGTGAGCACGTCGGCCGCGACGAGGTCCAGCGTGCGTCCGTCCGCGACGATGTGATGGATCGTCAGCACGAGGAGGGCGCCGTCGTCGTGGAGCAGCGCCTCGGCGCGCAGCAGGGGTGCCGTGCCGGGGTCCAGGGGGCGCTCGGCGGTCCGTACGGCTTCACGGTGCGCGGCGTCGGAGCGGCAGGAGCCGGTCCGGTGGGAGACGCCGAGCGGGACCGGGGCCCCGGGCTCGGGGCAGAAGCGCAGCTCGCCGTCCTCGCCGTCGAACCGGCCGGCCAGCTCCGTCCGCCGGGCGAGCAGGTCACCGAGGGCGAGGCGCAGCGCCGGCACGTCCAGGTCGCCGAGGAACTCCAGCGCCACCGGTACGTTGTACCGGCCGGACTCCGGTTCGCAGCGGTCGGCCAGCCAGATCTCCGTCTGGGCGGCCGAGGCGGGCCGCCCGGTGTCGTGGCCGGTCACGGGCGCTCCTCCCCCGTCGCCGCGACGGACACCGCGGTGGAAGGTGTGACCGCCGCGGAGGGTGCCGGACGCGCTGTCACGTCGGCCGGCACCTTGGTGCCCGGGGTGGTGAGGGTTCCGGTGTCCGTGGTGCGCGGGAGCGGTTCGGGGGCGTCGGCGACGAGCTCCTCGGCGAGGGCTCTCACGGTGGGGTTGCGGAACAGCACCCGCACCGAGATCCGGCGGTCCAGTGCGGTGCCGAGTTCCCTGACCACCTGGAGGGCGCCCAACGAGTGGCCGCCCACCTGGAAGAAGTGGTCGTCGTCGGTGAATTCGTCGTGCCCGAGCGCCTCGGTCCAGGCGCGGCGCACCAGCGCCGCGATCCCTGTGGGGTCACCGGTGCCGCGTGTCGCGGATTCGGTCGCCATGGCGGCAGTCGTGTCCTTCCGTCGTTCGTCCTGACAGCGGTCGGCCGTGCCCTCGCGGGCAGCGGTGCCGGTCCGCTCTCAGGCGGGTGTCTGCTCGTCGGGCACGAACGCCCGGTAGGTGTCGTCCACGGAGTCCCACAGCCGTGGGAACAGGCTCCGTTCGGCCATGGCGCGTACGCCCGAGGTGGACTGGCCGCGCAGGCTCTTGGGCAGGCCGTCGCGGGTGTCCTCCGCCGCGGCCGTTCCGGCCTCGGGGTGGCCGCCGAGCTGGGACCACACCAGACGCAGGTGGTGGTGCTTCCAGGCGGCGACGGCTCCGTCGAGTCGCAGGAGCGCCTGCCGGACGAGGGCGAGGTCGGGTGCCCTGTCCTCGCGGTCCGGGACGGCGCCCCGGCCCTGGGCGACGACCAGCTGTCTGAGGTCGAGGCCTTCCCGCGTCACGGCGGCGTCTGCCTCCTGCCACAGCGCGGCGGCCGCGCGGCGCAGGTTGCGGGCGCCGGGCGAGTCGAGCCCGGTGGTGTTCTCCGGGAACGTCTCACGCATCGTCAGCAGGCTCTCCTGCGGCAGGAAGTCGAGGAGCACCTGGACGGCCCGGACCGCGACCTCCCCCAACGCGCCGGCGCGTTCGAGGAGTTGCGCGGCGAGGAGGTAGTCGCGGTCGCGCAGCAGTGCGGCCGCGCGGCGCATCTCGAAGTGCATGTCGCACCAGGCGTACTCGGTGATCAGATGCACGGTCTGGAACAGCCGTTGGTCCGGGTGGACGAGCGTGTCCTCGGGCAACAGGGCGGACAGGGCGGTGGTGAGCCGGGTGTCCTGTTCGTAGTTGCTGCCCCGGTCGTACTCGTAGACGAAGAGCCGGTTGCTCTCCTCGGGGTTCATCACCCGGCGGGCCGTTCCGGGCCGCCCGGTCTGGGCTCGCTTGCTCATCGTGGTGGACGCCTCCGGGCGCGGGGTCGGTGCGTGGGCGGGCGGGGAGCGGGTCGTCGGCGGTCAGCCGACGAGGGCGCCCTGGCGGTCGGGGGCGGGGAACAGCCGGTTCTCCAGGACCGCGGCGAGGTAGGGCACGCCCTGGGTGTAGCCGGTTCCTGAGCGTTCGCCGATCATGCGGACGGCCAGGCGGTAGTGGGTCTGCTTCCACCGCTGGTGGACGCCTTCCAGCCGGTCCGCGGCGGCCTGGAGCACGGCGGCCTCCTCGGCCGGCAGCCGGCGTTCGGCGATCAGGTCGTGCCAGGTGCCCTGGACGGTGGGCCGCCCGTTCACGACCCGTTCACGGACCGCGGGGACGGAGGTGTAGGCGGCGGAGGCGAGCCGGGCGAGGCTTGGGGTCGAGCAGAGGGACTCGAAGGTCTTGTAGCCGGCCGACTGGATGGCGCTGGCCCCCTCGGTGAAGTCCCGGAAGACACGGAAGGCTTCGGGCCGCATGGTCGCCAGCAGCGAGAAGAGGGGCAGCGACTCCTTGAGGATGCCGGCCACCGCGTCGACGAGGTCGGCCGCTTCCCGCGGCCGGTTCTCGTCGAGCCGCCCGACCGCCGAGGCGAGGGCTGTCGACATGAAGGTGAACGTCGTCTCGAACGACTGGAGCGTCCGCAGGAACAGGTACTCGTCGTGCAGCACGTACACGGGCTGGACGCTCGCCGACAGCAGCAGGGACTGCGCCGGGGAGGCGGCTCGCAGGACGTCCGCCGCGAGTCGCCCGCCGGGCGTGCGCCCCGGGACGGCGGCAGCGGCGGCCGCGTCCACGACTCCCTCGGGCAGCGCGCGCAGCGCGGCCGGTTCCATCACGCGCACGGCCAACCGGACGCGCTTCGAGACCAGTTGGTCCTCGGGCGGCATGCCGTGCGGGTCGGCGGGGGTGCCGGTCAGCGCCCGCTGTTCGAAGCGGACCAGGTCGGCGAGGAGGAGCAGCAGGACCTCGTCGCGTGACCTGCGGGCCGCGCGCCAGTCGGTCGTGGCGGCCGGGGACAAGAGGGGGAGCGCGGTGTAGCTGGGGTAGTCGTAGCGGTCGTCGTACTTGTCCAGGACGACGTCGAGGAAGCCGCGCAGGAACGCCGTTCCGTCCTGCGGACGGATGCCGTCCCGTGTCTCCTTGCCGTCCTGTCGCCCCCTGCCGGGCGCGGACTCGGGGTGGGCGGGCAGCGTCGCACGGATCTCGTCGAGCCGGGCGAGCAGGTCACCGGTAAGGAAGTGCTTGCCCACCGACCGCAGGTGCGTGAGGAGCGTGTCGTAGGGGAACACGGCCGGCTCCGCGGCCTCCGCCCAGGTGCCGAGGTGCTCCAGGACGGTGGCCACGCCGGGGGACGCGACCGCGGACGCGGCCGGGGCGAGGGCCGCCGGGGCGGATTCGGCGGAACTCATCGGGATATCCACAACGCGGTTATCGAGGGTGCGTTCATCACTCGGTGCCGGGGAATTCGAGCGAACATGGAAGGAAGTCCTCATCTCGGTGACGACAGACGATCGGGTCTGCGTGACGACTGACGATCGGGCGTCCACGAGGAATTCACCTGGCGACCCTGGAACCGACCGCAATCACTTTCCGAGAGAGATCCTGCGCCGTACGCCGGGAACTCCCAAGTCACCGGTATCCGGTCACGCACGCCCGGTCACTGCGCCCCGTTCCCGCCTGCTCGGTCCCGGGATCCCGTGACGTGACACAGGGCCCAATCCGTGCGCCGTCGAGGGGAATTCCCTTCGACTCGGGAGGGTCATTTCCCGGGCCTTCGACGCGTGCCGGGAGACGCCGCCCCAACACTCTGGAACGATGGGGTCATGGACAGGACCAGCAACAGCGAGATTCTCGCGGCGATCGCCGACGGATTGCCCGACTGGCGCAAACTGGCCCAGCCGCTCGCCGCCCGCTATCGCACCGCGGACGCCGTTTCGGGAGCCGCCTTCGTCACGGCGGTCGCGCAGGCATCGGTCGCCGCCGGACACGAGGTACCGGAGATCAGGCTGACGCCCGGGGTGGTCGACATCAGCCTCTACGGTGTCGACACGGCGGGTGCCCGGTGGGTCACGCCCAAGGACCTCGAACTCGCCCGTGTCATCACGGGACTTGCCCGCGAGCACGGACTGGGGGCCGCTCCGGACGAGGTGGCCCAGGTGGAGATCGCCCTCGACACCGCGGACGACACGGTGGCCGGCCCCTTCTGGGCCGCGCTGCTCACCGGGGACGCGGGCAACACGGTGCACGACTCGGCCTTCGACCCGACGAACCGTGTCCCCTCCGTGTGGTTCCAGCAGACCGACCCGCACGAAACGCCGCGTCAGCGCTGGCACATGGACCTGTGGCTGGCTCCCGAGTCGGCGCAGCCCCGCATCCGGGCCGCCGTCGCCGCCGGAGGCACCGTGATCGACGACTCCGGCGCCCCGTCGTACACCGTGCTGGCCGACCCGGAGGGGAACAGGGTGTGTGTCTGCACGGCGGTCGGCCGCGACTGACCTCAAGGCCCCGTGACCCCGTGGCCTCGCGACCTGTCTCAGGTGAAAACCGTTCGTTCTCGCGGGCGTTGGGCGGGCGACGTGCGCCTCAGCAGAGTCTGGACGTCTCCGTGACCGGGTACGCCTCCAGGCCGGGAGTCGCGAGCAGGTCCGCCACGCAGGCGGCGGAGGCTCCGACATAGGTGCTCACCAGGTCCACGTCACCGCCCACGCACCAGGCCCGGTCCTCCGGCCACCACAGGTCGGGGATCTCGGGGACCCCGTCGTCCGATCCCCGCTGCGGCGAGTCGGCGTCCTCCAGAGCGCCGGAGAGCAGGATCTCGTCGCGGCCCGGCGTACGAAAGACGGGGACATCGTCCCAGTCGTAGTGGCCGTACCCCTCCCAGAGCCCGTACCAGCAGCGGTCGGGCGTGCCGGTGTGCCGGGCCAGCACGCCGGCCAGCACCCGGGCCACGTCGGCGGGCACGGGGCCCTCCTGAGGGTGTTCGTCCCAGACCCCGGGAACCGCGGGCGTGTCCTCGTTGCGGTGGACGAGTCGGTCCTCGTCCCGCACGCCGATCAACGTGTGCCAGGACGTCGTCGCGGACACCGACCGCCCGTACACCGGGGCCACCCGGTCCCAGCGCACCGGTTCCGCGCCGAGGCGGGCGGGGTGGAGGATCCGCGCGTACGCCTCGAAGCCGGGTGCGCTCACCCCGGCGACCGTGCCGAACCCGCCTGTCCCGGGCGGCCGTTGCTCCAGCCAGCGGGCGGGCGCGAGGTCGTTCCGCTCGACGCGGAGGGTGCCGTAGACGGACGGGGGCGAGGAGCGGTGGACGTACATGGGTGCAGTGTGACCCGCGTCCGGCCGGCCGCGCACCCGGTGCGGCCGCGATGGGGTCGCATGTCACCGCCCCCTTCCCGACACGGACATTCCACCGGTCGGCCCAGGGGCCCGTGGCGCTCCGGTGCCGTCGGCGGAACAGAATGGTTCATCACCGAACGAAGGAGTGCCTCATGATCTTTATCACCGCCCGGTTCAGCGTCCGCCCGGAGTACGCCGACCGGTGGCCGGAGATCACCGCCGACTTCACCTCGGCCACCCGTGCCGAGCCCGGCTGCCTGTCCTTCGACTGGTCCCGCAGCGTGGAGGAGCCGACGGAGTACGTCCTGGTCGAGGCCTTCCGCGACGACGACGCCGGAGCGGCCCATGTCCGGTCGGCCCACTTCAAGGCGGCCCAGCAGACGCTGCCGCCCCATCTGTCGGCGACGCCGCGCATCGTGAACATGAAGCTCCCGCAGGACGAGTGGTCGCTCCTCGGGGAGATGGCCGTCGAGGGCGACTAGGGGCGTGCCGGTCAGGTCCGGGCGCTCGAAGTCGCGCGGGCCGTCGTGGAGTTCGGGGGACCGTGAGACGGTTCCCCGCTCCGCGGACGGAGGCTTTGCGTTCCGCCGCCGCCCTACGTACCCTGTAGCAGGTGAACAGCAATACTGACCCTTACATCCTGGATGCCGCGACACCCTCCGTGGAGACCTACCTGAGGTTGCGCACCGGTTCCGGCCTGAGCGGGAAACCGGTCGAGGCGGCGCTGGCGGGGCTGCCGAACACCTGGCACGCGGTGACCGTCGTCCATGACGGCGAGCCGGTCGGCATGGGGCGCGTCATCGGCGACGGCGGCTGCTTCTTCCAGGTCGTCGACATCTGCGTCCTGCCCGACCACCAGGGGCGCGGGCTGGGCAAGCGGATCATGAAGGCACTCGTCGACGCGTTGGAGCGGCGCGCCCCCGACGGGGCGTACGTGTCACTGATCGCCGACGGCGACGCCCGGTTCCTGTACGAGAAGTTCGGGTTCACCCCCACGGCACCCGCGTCGATCGGGATGCACCGGACCGTCTGAGAACGACCGCCGACCCCATCCGCCGAACCGCACCCCGCACACGAATCCCCGATCTCCGCTCCCGCCGGGGAACGGACGGGGCCGCCGGAGGGTCAGCCGGCGAAGTCCTCGACGGGCTGGGAGAAGTCCGACCCGAGCTGCGACATCAGGTTCCCGAACTCCTTCTCGCTGATCGCGTCGCGCAACGTCACGAGGACCGCGCGGACACCACTGTCGGCCTCGCTCTTCTTGAGCATGTTGCGCTCGGCGACCCGCCGCACGGTCTCGGCGTAGCTGAACGCCTCGATGGCCGAGGTGGCTCCACGGCGGACGGACTCCGCCAGGCCTTCCGGGAGTTCCAGCGCCAGGGCTCGGTCCTCACCCCCGCTCAGCCGGTGGGCGAGCGTCTCCAGCGTGGCGCGCGTCAGATCGGCCGACTCCTGCCGTGACAGCCCTGTGCGCTCCGACACCGCTTGGACGAATTCCCTCTCCTCCACGCGCTGTCTCCTTCTTCTGCGCCGGTGGTCCGGCAGCTCGGCGTCTGGCGGGGCGGTGTCCCGGAGCCCTGACGGTCTCGCGGCCCCACGGCCCTGGATCCACCCTGACACGCGACCGCCGGGCCCGCGCGGGCAAGCCCCGGCCGCCTCACCCTGCGCCGGTGACCGCTCCCGCCGCACTCGGGCTCGCGCACCGTCGGCCGGGCCGTCTCACCGGACCCCGAGCTGGGCGAACAGGTGCAGCATGTCGGAGTTGACCCAGTACTCGGCGTACCTGCCGTCGTGGGCCCGCAGGGTGTCCGTGCCGGTGAAGGCGACCACCGTGCCCGGGGCCGCCTGTGCGCCCGGGAAGCCGCCCGCGTAGGTGCCGCCGGCGGTCCAGCGCACGGACGTGAAGGCGCCGTCAACCAGCGGTTCGACCTCGACGGCGAAGCGCAGGTCGGGGAATGCGGCGCGGGTCTGCCCGATCCAGGCCGCGAGTCCGTCGGCGCCCCGGACGGCGCTGCCGTCGCCCCCGTCGAGCAGGGCGGCGTGGAGGCGGAAGTCGGGCGTGACGGCCTCGGGCGCCAGGGTCAGATCGCCGTTCCACAGGCGCAGCCACACGTCGAGCAGGGCGTGGGCGTCGGCGTGGGTCGAAGTGGCACCTGGGGTGGGGGTGTTGGTCATGGCTGGTCCTCGCGTTCTCCGGTCGGGGGTACGGCTGCGGGGTCTGGGCTCGTGGATGCGGGCCGTGGGCCTACGGGTTGAGGACGACCTTTCCGGCGACGGTGCCGGACTCGGCGAGCCGCAGGGCCTCGGCGGCGCTGGCCAGGGGAAGTTGGGCGGCGATCTGCGGAGTGACCTCACCGCGCCGGAGGGCGGCGAAGACCTGCGCGAGGTCGGCGCGCAGCCGGGCCCGGAACCGGTTCTTGGCCAGGGCGCGGCCGCCCCAGACGTTGAAGAAGTAGGCGTGTCGCCCGTTGGGCAGGGTGTTCCACAGCCAGACGCGGCCGAGCAGCTTGAGCACGGGCCACTGCTTGGACCCGGTGTCGTCGCGCGTGGAGGCGCTGCCGTAGGAGACGAGGGTGCCGCCGGGTGCGAGGAGGTGCCAGGAGTCGACGGCACTGCGGCCTCCGACGTGGTCGAAGACGGCGTCGACGCCCCCGGGGGCGACCTCCCGGACGCGGGCCGTGATGTCGTCGGTGCGGTAGTCGACGGGGGTGACGCCCTGCTTCCTGAGGGCGTCGTGATGGCGGGCCGAGGCCGTGCCGATCACCTTCACGCCCGCCGCGTGGGCCAGCTGGACGAGGACGGAGCCGACACCACCGTTGGCGCCGTGGACCAGGATGGTCTGCCCGGACCGGACGTGTGCCTTGCGGTGCAGCATCTGCCAGGCGGTGATGCCGTTGACGACCACGGTCTCCGCCTCCGCCGCCCCGATCCCATCAGGGACGGGCACGATGTCGGCCGCCTCGACGCGGACGTGGGTGGCCCATCCGCCGACCTTCAGCAGGGCGGCCACGCGGGTGCCGGCGAGGGCCGGGTCGACGCCCGGGCCCGTCGAGAGGACGGTGCCGACCAGGTCGTAACCGGGCACGAAGGGGAAGGGCGGCTGGTCGTAGTACCGCCCGCGCCGCATCTGCTGCTCCGCGAAGGACACCCCGGTCGCCTCCATCCGGATCACGACCTCGCCGGGGCCGGCGACGGGGACGGCCCCGTGCCGGATCTTCAGGCCCTCCGGCTCCACCTTGCCCGGCAGGACGACCTCGACGAGTCCTTCGGCGTTCATGACGACCTCCAAGGAGTTCCGCGCCTGTCAGCTCGTTACTGACCTTCGCTAGAGTTAGAGGTTATAACTCGACGGCGTGAGGGTCAAGAGGTTTCGTGACAGGGTCTAACGAACACGTCAACCGTTCCGGCGACGGGGTCGGCCGCGCCCCGCACCTGTCGGCTCTCACCCGCAGCCGAACGTCCGGCGGCCCGCTCGGGCCGAACACTATGAACACAACGATCACGGCCATGGATCTCGCCGGGCGGGCTTCCTAGCATCACGGCCGACGGCGCGACGAGGCGCCGACGAGGACAAGGAGCCGCGCCGTGAACAGGTCCAGCACGCCCGTACGCCTCCCCCGCCGGTCCCGGTCACGCGGACCGCGCCGCGCGACCGTGGCCGCCCTGGTAGCCGGTGCCGTCGCCGGGACGCTCACCCTCGCGCCGCCGGCCACCGCCGTCACCGCGCCGCCCGCCACCGTCGACTGCCCGGCCGACCTGACGGGGAAGGCGACCTGCTACACCGGCCGGGACGGCAACGGCGCCTACTACGCGATGGCCGTCCCCACCGCCTGGAACGGCTCGCTCGTGATGCACGCCCACGGCGGCCCGGACCTCGGCGCGGAGTCCGACCCCGCCCGCAGCGTCGGAGACCTCGACCGGTGGTCCGTGATGGTCGACCAGGGATACGCCTGGGCCGGATCGTCGTACCGGCGCGGCGGCTACGGAACGCGCATGGCCGCCGCCGACACCGAGAGCCTGCGACGCCTGTTCGTCGGCACGTTCGGCACTCCGAAGCGGACGTACGTGCACGGCCAGTCCTGGGGCGGGAACGTCGCCGCCAAGGTCGTCGAGACCTACGGCGGCAGGCGCGGCCCGTACGACGGCGCGCTGCTCACCAGTGGCGTCCTCGGCGGCGGCTCACGCGGCTACGACTACCGCGTGGACCTGCGCGTCGTCTACCAGTACTACTGCCGGAACCACCCCCGGCCCACGGAGCCGCAGTACCCGCTGTGGCAGGGGCTGCGCGCCGACTCGACGATGACCTCGGCAGGACTGCGCGCCCGGCTCCAGGAATGCACCGGCTTCTCGTCCGCACCCGAGGACCGCACAGCGCTCCAGCAGCGCAACCTCGACGACATCCTGGCCGTCACGCACATCCCCGAGCGGACCCTCGAATCACACCTGCGGTTCGCCACGTTCACGTTCCGGGACATCGTCCGCGACCGGCTCGGCGGACGGAACCCCTTCACCAACCAGGGGGTGCGGTACGCCGGTTCGCACGACGACAAGGCGCTCAACGCCGGCGTCGAACGCTTCACCGCCGACCCCGCCGCCCGACGCGACCTCTCGTACGACAGCGACCTGACCGGCAGGGTCTCTCTGCCCGTGCTGACCCTGCACGCGATCGACGACCCGACGGCGTTCGTCGAGCACGAGGCCGCCTACCGGGCCACCCTCCAAGGCGCCCACCGCGCCGACCACTTGGTGCAGACGTTCACCCGGGAGACCGAGCACAGCGAACTCAGTGACGCCGAGTACGCCAACTCCCTCGCCGCACTGGACTCCTGGGTCCGCACCGGGCGGAAGCCCACCGCGCGGTCGGTCGGTTCGGGCTGCGCCGCGTTCGACCGCGTCTATGGCACCGGCTGCTTCTACTCCCCCGACTTCCGCCCGGCCCCGTACGCGTCACGCGTGAGGCCCCGTCCCGGCGGACTGGCCTGGCCCGCGATGACCGCCGCCCAGGAGAGGCGCTGGAGCCGGATCGACGGGATCGGGATCGCGCCCTGAGCCCTGCTCCGGAACGCCCACGGACCGGCTACGCGGCCGGTTCCGCCGTCCAGGTGATCTGCGGCGGCACCACCCGTGCGCAGCGCGGATGGCCGGACTCGTCGGTCAGACCGAGACGGGCGACGAGCAGTCCCTCGCGCCCCGCGGCGGCGAGGACGTCGGCGGGAACCGCGTCGAGCATCAGCTTGGCCCGGCGGAACATGCTGAAGACACCCGCCTCGTCGACGGTGCCCCAGGACAGATAGATGAAGCGGTGACCCAGCCGGTCCTGCACGTAGGGGCCCTTCACGTCGATGCCGGCCGGTGACGGTTCCGCCGTGCAGTCGAGGGACCAGGTAGCGGTGGCGCCGTCGCCCGGCTGGGGGTCGAGCAGCTCGGCCGGGCGGTCGCGGCGCTGGACGGCCACGTGGATGTTGTCGTACGCCGAGACGGCGCGGCCCTCGGGGGCCGGGCACGTGCGGCCGGGCAGCTCGACGGCGTCGATACGGATGCGCATGCGAACCATCATGCCGCCCAGGGTCCCGCGGCCGGCATGCGCGGTGGTCGGGCAGCCACGGACGACGGGCCGAGGACCGCCCCTGACACGGCCTGCGACCCTTCGGCCTGCCGACCTTGCCCACCGGGACGGAGCCGGAGGCGTCACACCGCGTCTCACGGTGGGACGCCCCCGGTCCTGCGTACCGCGCTGATACCGGAACTCAGCCGGACAGAGCCGCCGAGACCACGGCCTTCGCCTCGTCCTGCACCTGCCGGAGGTGGTCGGTCCCGCGGAAGGACTCCGCGTAGATCTTGTAGACGTCCTCGGTCCCCGACGGGCGGGCCGCGAACCAGGCGTTCTCCGTGGTCACCTTGATGCCGCCGATCGGCGCGCCGTTGCCCGGCGCCTCGGTGAGGACCGCGGTGACGGCTTCGCCGGCGAGGGTGTCCGCGGTGATCTGCGCCGGGGACAGCTTGGCGAGGAGCGCCTTCTCCTCGCGGCTCGCGGGGGCGTCGATGCGCTCGTAGGCGGGCTCACCGAACCGCCCGGTCAGCTCGGCGTAGTGCTCGGAGGGCGTCTTCCCGGTCACCCCGGTGATCTCGGAGGCGAGCAGGGCCAGGATGATCCCGTCCTTGTCGGTGGTCCACACCGAGCCGTCGCGGCGCAGGAAGGAGGCGCCGGCCGACTCCTCGCCGCCGAACCCGATGGAGCCGTCGACCAGCCCGTCCACGAACCACTTGAACCCGACGGGCACCTCGATCAGCTCGCGGCCGAGATCGGCGGCGACCCGGTCGATCATGCTGGAGGACACGAGCGTCTTGCCGATCCCCGTGCCGGCCGGCCACCGGTCCCGGTGCGCGTACAGATAGCCGATGGCCGTGGCGAGATAGTGGTTGGGGTTCATGAGCCCGCCGTCCGGCGTGACGATGCCGTGGCGGTCGGCGTCGGCGTCGTTGCCCGTGGCGATCTGGTAGCGGTCACGCTGGGCGATGAGCGAAGCCATGGCGTACGGCGACGAGCAGTCCATGCGGATCTTGCCGTCCCAGTCCAGCGTCATGAAACGCCAGGTCGGGTCCGTGGTCGGGTTGACCACGGTCAGGTCGAGCCGGTGCTGCTCGGCGATGCGTCCCCAGTACGCGACCGACGCGCCGCCGAGCGGGTCGGCGCCGATCCGGACACCCGCGTCGCGGATCGCGTCCAGGTCCACCACGTTGGGCAGGTCGGCCACGTACTGGCCGAGGAAGTCGTAGCGCCCGGTGCCCGGGGCGGTCAGCGCGCGGGTGTAGCTGACGCGTCGTACGTCCTTCAGGCCGTCCCTGATCAGTTCGTTGGCGCGGTCCTGGATCCAGGAGGTCGCCTCGGAGCCCGCGGGTCCGCCGTTCGGCGGGTTGTACTTGAAGCCGCCGTCGCCCGGCGGATTGTGCGACGGCGTGACCACGACGCCGTCCGCGAGGCCGGTGGTGCGGCCCCGGTTGTGGGTGAGGATCGCGTGCGACACCGCCGGGGTGGGGGTGTAGCCGTCCTCGCTGTCGAGGAGGACCGTCACGCCGTGCGCCGCGAACACCTCCAGGGCGGTGACCTTCGCGGGCTCCGAGAGCGCGTGGCTGTCGATGCCCAGGAAGAGCGGGCCGTCGGTGCCCTGGCCGTCGCGGTACTCGCAGATGGCCTGGCTCGTCGCGGCGATGTGGTCCTCGTTGAACGCGGTCGCCAGGGACGATCCGCGGTGTCCGGACGTGCCGAAGGCGACGCGCTGGCCGGGGTCGGCCGGGTCGGGGTGGAGCGCGTAGTACGCGGTGACCAACCGGGCTACGTCGACGAGGTCCTCGGGGCCGGCCGGCTTGCCCGCTCGCTCGTGCTGCATGTGCCCGCACCTCCACATCGGTGGTTCTTCGCTTGTGGTCTCATCTTTCCCCACCGGGGTCCGCGGCGGCACGGTGGCCTCACGGTCGTCTTCGTGGGAGGGGCCCGTCCGCGGTCATTTCAGGCGGTCGTCGTCGTCCGGGGGCGGCGGACGGGGTGGCGGGTTCCCGGCGGTCAGGTGTTCCAGCACCTGGACCAGTTCCTGGCAGGCCCGTTCCACGGAGCGTCTCGTGTTGCGCTGTTCGGTGATCACCGCGGACAGCAGGAGGGCCGTCAGGGCCATGGACCCGTTGAACGCCTGCAGCTTGATCATGACCGAGGTGTTGCTCAGGTCCACGAAGGGGCCGGCGTGGTCCGTGGCGGCGATGGTGGCCAGGACCGACGCGAAGAGGGCGCACACCATGCTGCCCGCCAGCTCGAAGCGCAGCGCAGCCCAGATCAGCAGGGGATACACGAGGTAGAGCAGGCTGAGACTGCTGCGGGTGGCGTACGGCACGAGGACGCAGACCGCGGCCAGCAGGAGCACGGCCTCCTTCCATCGCGACAGGTTCAGCGGCCTGCGGAGGGTGTAGGCCATGAGCAGGACCGGGGTGATGATCAGAACGCCCATCGCGTCGCCCACCCACCAGGCGAGCCAGACGGGCCAGAAGTCGCCCGAGGCGAGCTTGCCCGTGGCGATCAGGAGGCCGACGCCCGCCGTCGCGCTGATCGTCATGCTGCCGAGGGCGGCGAGGAAGACCAGCGCCACACCGTCCCGCAGCCGACCCAGATCGTTGCGGAAGCGCACCTTGCGCAGCAGGAGGTAGGCGCACACGGGGGCGAGTGTGTTGCCGGCGACGATGCCGATCACGGACGGCGTGATGGAGGAGAACGAGGAGAGGGACAGGACGACCAGGAGGGCACCGAGGGCGATGCCGAGCCAGGAACGGATCCCGAGGATCAGCAGGACCGCGACGGCCACTCCGGTGGGCGGCCAGATGGGGGTGAACACCGCGCCCTCGACGGAGAGCCGCCGCACGAGTCCGAGCCGCCCCGCTCCGTAGTAGCAGGCGGCGATCGCCAGCGTCTGGAGCGCCAGGACAGCCGGCCTGCGCAGCTCGTGCGTACCCACCACACGAGCCATCAGACACCTACCCCGCCCTCTCGGCGAGGCGAGCGGCCGTTCGGCGCCGGGGGTGTCTGCCGATCGGACCGGACGAGGAAGGCGGGGTGCGCCGGACCGACGCGACCGGCCGGCCCCCTAGAGGTGGGCGCCCAGGCCGTCGTGGCCGACGACCAGGACGGCCGCGTCGTCCTCGTGGCCCACGCGCTCGGCCCCCTTGATGACGGCGGCGGCCAGCGATCCGGCCGACAGGCCCGCCACGGCGGCCACGCCGGCGAGCCGGACCACCTGGTCGAGGCCTTCGTCGACGCTCATCGACGGCCCCTCGACGACCCCGTCGGTGAGCAGCACGAAGACGCCGCCGGTGGTGAGGCGGTGCCGGGTCACCGGGTACTGCGTCCCCGAGACGATGCCGAGGGGCGGGCCGCCCTCGTCCTCCGTGATGCCGGACTTTCCGTCCGCCGTGGCCCAGACGCACGGTATGTGTCCGGCCCGGGCGCTCTCCAGCAGGCCGGTGGTGGGATCGAGCCGCATGAAGGTGCAGGTCGCGAAGAGATCGGCGCCGAGCGACAGGATGAGCTCGTTGGTGCGGGCCAGCAGCGCCCCCGGCTGGCTGGTCACGGAGGCGAGGGCCCGCAGGCCGACCCGGACCTGGCCCATGAATGCCGCGGCCTCGATGTTGTGCCCCTGCACGTCACCTATGGACAGGCCGATGCGTCCGTCGGGGAGTGTGAAGGCGTCGTACCAGTCGCCGCCGACGTTGAGGCCGTAGCAGGCGGGCGCGTACTGGACGGCCAGCTCGAATCCCGGGGCGGACGGCATGTCTCCCGGAAGCATGCCGCGTTGCAGCGCGATGGCCAGCTCCACCTGCGAGCGCTGGAACTCCGCGCGTTCACGCGCCTGGGCGGTCAGCGACCCGAGCCTGGCCAGCAGCTCGTCGTCGTCGTCCGTCGGGGCTTTGCGGGACATCGACCACCCCGGGAGGAGGAGCACACAAGGATAAAAGGTTAAAAACGCTTCTATCGGATGATAACGACCTCAACGGCGGGACCTGACATCGTGCGTCCCTGGCCCGAGGCTCACCCGGAGGCCGCGGGGCGCAGGCGGGGGAAGAGCCGCTGGGCGTTTCGGGTGGTCAGGGCGTGCCAGGTGTCGCCCGCGGGCTGCGCCGCCCCGGTCAGGGAGGCGATCTGCGCGTCCACGCCGAACGCCGGCGTCCAGCAGTAGTCGCTGCCGTACAGCACGCGCTCACTGCCGAAGGCCGCCGTCAGGGCCGGCGCCTGGTCGGGGAAGGGGGTGCCCGCCAGGTCGTACCAGAGGCGTCCGAGCCGGTCGGGTACGGAGGCGGAGTCCGTGGGGCCGGTGGGGAGCATCGCGCGGAACAGTTCCATCCGCCGGGCCAGCAACGGCAGGGCGCCGCCGCCGTGGGTGATGATCCACGGGATGTTCGGATACCGCGCGAGAACGCCGGCGAAGAGCAGGTCGCTCACGGTCCGGGCCGAGTCGAAGACGAACTCCAGCATCGGGCGGGGCCGGCCGAGCGCGAGGTCCTCGGCGTGCGGCGGGGAGGTGGGGTGGACGAAGACGGGCGTCCGCCTGCGGTCGAGTTCCGCGTACAGCGGCTCGTAGCGCGCGTCACCGAGGTAGACGCCGTGGGCGTTCGTCTCCACCGTCACTCCGTCGGCGCCCAGGTCGTCCATGGCGTGGGCGAGCGCGTCGAGGGCGCCCGTCACGTCGGGCAGGGGCAGCGAGGCGAAGTGGCCGAAGCGGTCCGGGTGCCTCCGGCGGATCGCGGCACCCGTCTCGTTGACGTGGCGGGTGAGGGTGCGGGCCTCAGCGTCGTCGCCGAAGTGGGTCCCCGGTGAGGAGATCGACAGGAGCGAGGTGCCGATGCCCCAGCGGTCCATCAGGCGGAGGTGCTCCTCCGCGCTCCAGTCGGGCCAGCCCGGCATGCCGTCGGGGTGGAGGTGTCCGGCGGCCTGCGCGGCCGCCACGTAGTCGGGGGTCAGGAAGTGGGCGTGCGCGTCGACGAGCGGGGGTGTGGTCTCCGGCATGGGGGGTCCTTTCGCGGTTCGGCGGGGTGAGGAATAGGACGGGGGCAGGGGGAGGCGGGCCGGTGCTCAGGAGCCGGCTCCGCGGTTCGGTGACAGCGGCGCGAGGTGGGCCGCGGGTGGGGTGCGGCCGGGCAACCGGCGGATCGTGGCCGGTCAGGCGCGGGCGGCGACACGCTCCTTGAGGGCGTCCAGGTCCGCCTTGTCGTAGTGGTGTCCGGCGCGCACCACCCCGGTGATGCGGTGCAGATGCTCGACGCTCTCCACGGGGTCGGCGTCCAGGAGGACGAGGTCGGCGCGCTTGCCGGGCTCGACGGTCCCCATGGTGTCGGTGGCGCCGAGGAACTCCGCCGCGCGGAGGGTGGTCATCTGCAGGACACGCAGCGGTGCGAGACCGGCGCGGGCCAGTTCGTCGAACTCGTGGTGCAGGGAGGCGCCCGGTACGACCCAGGCCGCTCCGGAGCAGTCGCTGCCGGCGAGCATCGGGACCCCGGCGTCGTCGAACAGCTTGGTCAGTTCCAGCTGGCGCCGGTAGACCGCGCGGAAGGTGTCGCGGGCCTCGGGCGGGAAACCGGCGAACTTCCGGGCCGCCGACTTCCAGGCGCGGACCGTGGCCTCGCCCATGAAGCGCAGATCGGGATCCTCGGCGAACGCCGGGTCGTCACACAGCTCCTGGGTCTTGACGCGGATCAGGGTCGGCACCTGCCAGGTGCCGTCGGCGACGAACCGCTCGGCCAGGGCGGCGGCCAGTCCGTCGTCGAAGGTGCGCACCGCGAGCCGCAGGTTCTCGATGTCCGCCGGCTTGGTGCGGTTGACCGGGTTGACGACGAGCTTCTTGACGACGCGCTCCATCACCCGTTCCATGAACGGGATCCTGAACGGCGGCACCTTCATCGGGGGCTGCCCGGCGGCGTTCGCGTGCACGTGCGTGCCGTCCGTGGAGCAGCACGCGAACAGGCCGACGCCCGGGCCGAGATGCTCGATGGACTTCATGCCGATCCGGGACGCCTTCGGAACGTCGATGCCGACGGGCAGGTGTCCGACGATGGGCAGTCCCAGGCGCAGCGCCTCGGCCTGGGCGGCGAAGAACACCTCGGGGGTGACCATGGCCGCCTTGATGAAGTCGGCGCCGGCCGCGTGTTGTTCGCGTACCGCGGCCACGGCCTGCTCGCCGGTGGCGGCGTTCACGGGCGTCAGCAGCAACGGGCCGGGCAGCGCCAGGAGGTCGGGCGAGGCGGCCGGGAAGGCGAGGGTTCCCGAGGCGCGCCTCTCCAGCAGGGCGAGCGAGCCCGACATCTGGCGGAAGCCCGTCACGCCGTGGGCCAGCAGGAGTTCGAGGTCGCGCGTCTCCTCCTGCGGACGTTGGCCGAGGGGGTGGGCGTGCATGTCCGCGTAGCCGGGGACGACGTACGTGCCGCAGGCGTCGACGGTGACCGGATCGGGTCCGTCCGCGACGGTGATGCCCGGACGCACATCGACGATCCGGTCCCCGCGGATCAGCACGTCGGTGCCGGGCGCGAGGGCTCCGTCCCGGGTGTCGACGACCGTCGTGTTCTGCAGCAGCACGACAGAGCGCCGCCGGGCAGCATCGTCCGTCGTGGGCGGTGGGGTCATGTCGGGTGCTCCCTTACTGGCGTGTGGCGGGCCCTCGGCGAGCCGTCCCTGTTGACGTCCGGCCGGTTCCACGTTAAGCAGGTGTTCCAGCGAATGGCAGGGCATGTGCCACTGAATGGAACGGAGATGCCGTGCGAGCAGCGGATCACTCCCCCGGTCTCTCGGGGCGTGGCGCGGCGACGCCCGCCGGGCACGCGGCGGTGGGGCGCGCTGCGGCGGGACAGGAGGCCCGGGGCCCGGGCGAGGGTCCGAAGGGCGAACCGCCGGCGACCGGGGCGCCGACGCGGGGGCGCAAGCCGCCGGTCGGTGAGGCGGTCGTCGACCGGGCGTTCACGCTGCTGCGCTCCTTCGACGCCGAGCACCGCGCCCAGCCGCTCGCCGAACTCGCCCGGCGGACGGGAACACCGCGCAGCAGCGCCCTGCGCATGGCCCGCAAGCTCGTCGAGGTGGGCGCGCTGGAGCGGCTCGACGACGGGCGGTACGTCGTCGGGCTGCGGCTGCTGGAGATCGCCTCGCTCGCTCCTCGCGGGCACGGGCTGCGCGCGGTCGCCATGCCGTTCATGGAGGACCTCTTCCATGTGACCGGCCAGCACGTGCTGCTGGCCGTGCGCGACGAGGCGGAGGCCCTCCTGGTGGAGCGGCTCTCCGCCCATGACGCCGACCCGGTCCGGTTCCGGGTGGGCGGACGGATGCCGCTGCCCACCACGGGGGTCGGTCTGGTCCTGCTGGCCCACGCGCCCGCCGAGGTGCGAGAGGCGGTGATCGGATCGTTCGAGGGCGGCGCCGGGGACGACGTGGTGCGGACACCCGCCGAGCTGCGGCGGGCGCTCGCCGAGATCCGGCGGGGTGACTATGCCGTCGGCAGCCAGAGCGCGCCACGGCCGTTGCTGACCGTGGCGGCGCCGGTGCGGGACGCGGAGGGCGTGGTCGCGGCGCTGTCCGTGGTGGTCCCCGGTACCGGCCCCGGCCCGGCCTCGTACGTCCCCGCCGTCCGCACCACCGCCCGGGCGATCTCGCGCCAGCTGGCGTCCGAGCGCCCGGCCGACTGATCAGGAACCGTCGGCCGTGGTCCGGGAGAAGCGGGTGACGTAGGCGAGGGCCGCCGGGTCGTCCACCGCCTCCCGGCCGGCGACCCGGCTCGGATCGGCGCCCTGGATCAGCCGCTTGACCGGGATCTCCAGCCCCTTGCCGGTGCGGGTGTGGGGGAGCGCGGGTACGGCGATGACCGCGTCGGGGACGGGCCGCGGCGAGGCCTGGGTGCGGATCGCCGCGGTGATCTCCGAGCGCCGGCATCGGTGAGGTCGTGTCCCGGCGCCATCACGACGAACAGCGGCAACCAGTAGCCCCCGTCGGTGAGTTCGGCCCCGATGACGAGGCTCTCGCGTACGCAGGCCGGCTCTTCGACCACGGCGTAGACGTCGGCGCTGCCGAGGCGCACCCCGTGCCGGTTGAGCGTGGAGTCCGACCGGCCCGAGGTGCGCCTCGGCAGCGACGTGCGGGTCACCCAGTCCCCGTGCCGCCACACCCCCGGGTAGGCCCCGAAGTAGGCGTCGCGGTACCGGGATCCGTCGGTGTCGCCCCAGAAGAAGAGCGGCATGGACGGCAGGGGGCGGGTGACGACCAGTTCCCCGATCTCGTCGAGCACGGCACGGCCGTCGGGGTCCCAGGCCTCCAGGGAGCCTGCTCGACGGCTGCGGCAACGACCGGCTGCTCTCGGTCGCCCTCTCGCTCCGGGACGCGGCGACGCTCTACCGCCGCCGGTCCGTGCCCGTCGGCCACGACTACGACCGTGACGTCGCCGGCGAGCATCGGGCGCGGGCCGACGCGGTCGTCGCCCGGGACGCCGCGACCGCCTCACGCACTCTCGCCGAGCACATCGACCGCACCCCCGCCTCACTGCGGGCGGTCGTCCAGAACGTGAGCGAACACGCGGGATGAGCCGGCGCGGCTGACGCTCCGGCCACCATCTCCCGCACTCCGGGCGGCAGTCGGCCGCCCGGGAGCCGCCCGTCAGGCCTCGCGGACCGCCGTTCCGGGAAGCGGCCGGCGCAGGCCGTCGACGATCAGGTCGAGGATCCGCACGGCCCGCACCTCGCCGCCGCGCGCCGGATCGAGCCGCCACAACACACTGAGCTGCAACAGGACGTCCTCGGGGTCCAGCCCCTCCTTCAGGGTGCCGTCCGCGGCTCCCGCGTCGAGCAGTACGGCGATGGCCCGCAGGAAGGGGTCGTAGTACTCGTCGTCGAGGCCGCCGCCCGCCGCGGCGTGGATGACCTCGGCGACGCCGTACTTCAACTGGCCGTACCGGGCGACCTCGTCGAACCACTCCCGCAGCGCCTCCAGCGGCGGCCGCGACGCCGCGAGCGCGGGCGCGAGGTCGATCAGGTGCTGGATGTCGTGCCGGTACAACTCGACGATCAGCGCCTCCCGGGTCGGGAAGTGCCGGTACAGCGTGCCGATGCCGACGCCCGCCCGTTTGGCGATGGCGGTGAGGGACGTACCGCTCGACTCGGCCAGCGCCTCACGGGCCACGGCGAGGATCCGCTGCCGGTTGTCGAGCGCGTCCCGCCGGGTCGGCTTCGAGTGCTGCGCGTTCACGAGTGATGGCCGTCCGTCCCGTACGAATTGATAAGCGGAGGCCCCTCCGGTAGCCTGTTCGTATCGGAGGGCCCTCCGTTTCATTTTCCCACACCACCGCCCACACCGTGGAGGACATGTCATGGCCGAGTTGGTTCTGGTCACCGGGGGCAGCGGCTACATCGCGGGCTGGTGCGTCGCCGAGCTCCTGGAACGGGGCTACGACGTACGGACGACCGTGCGGGATCCGGAGCGGGCGAAGAGCGTCACCGCCGCCGTGTCCACCGTCGTCGACCCCGCGGGGCGCCTCTCCTTCGCCGTCGCGGACCTCACCTCCGACGAGGGCTGGGACGCGGCACTGAAGGACGTCGACCACGTCCTGCACGTCGCCTCCCCCCTCGGGAACACCTCCGGAAGCGATCCCGACGCCCTGATCGCCCCCGCCCGCGACGGGGCCCTGCGCGTGCTGCGCGCGGCGACCGCGGCCGGCGTACGGCGCGTGGTGATGACGTCGGCGGCGAACGCCGCGAGCCCCTCGTCGTACGCCACCGAAGGCGTGACCGACGAGACGCTGTGGACCGACCCGGACGATCCGACCCTGATCCCCTACCGGCGCTCCAAGACCCTCGCCGAGCGCGCGGCCTGGGACTTCATGGACGACTACGACGGTCCGACCGAACTGACCACCGTGCTGCCCGGAGCCGTGTTCGGGCCGGTCCTGACGACGGAGAACCTCGGCTCCGTCGGCATCGTCGCGCGGATGCTCTCCGGCGAGATGCGCGGCATCCCGCGGATCGGACTGGAGATCGTCGACGTCCGCGATCTCGTCGACGTGCACATCCGGGCCATGACGTCCCCGGCGGCCGCGGGCCAACGCTTCCTCGCCACCGGGGAGTTCGTCTGGATGGCGGAGATGGCGCAGACCCTGCGCGAGGAACTCGGCGCGGCCGCCGGCCGGGTGTCCACGCGGGTCGTCCCGGACTTCGTCGTGCGCCTGGTGGCCCGGTTCAAGGACCGGTCGCTGCGGGACATCACCCCGGCCCTCGGCCGGCGCAACCGCCACAGCACCGAGAAGGCGCGCACCCTCCTCGGCTGGCAGCCCCGTCCGGCCCGCACGACGGTGGTGGACTGCGCCCGGAGCCTCATCGCCCACGACGCGGTCCGCGCCTGAACCGGGGACACCCCCTGTCCCCGCCAGGAGGGTGCCGGAGTCCCGAGGACTCCGGCGGCCGGCACACGGCGCGACCGCGGTCAGCCGTCGATCCGGCCCCCGCCGGAGGCACAGGCGGACGTCGTCGACGCCTTCCCGGCCTGCGCCTCGAGACCTCCGGACGCCACCTTGAAGTCCAGGACGAGACCGTCGGCGCCGGCGTGGGCGCCGGTCAGCGTGGCTCCGTCGGGAAGCTTCTCGATGTCGACGGTGCGCGGCTTCAGCTTGTCCGCGAACCGACCCGCGCCCGGCAGCGCGGAGAGCGCCGACACCGGCACGTCACGGCCGAGGATCCGGACCGTCGCGGGGGCGATCGTGAGGCTGTGCGTCGTGGTGGTCAGTTTCGTCACGACCGTGACGGGCATCCCGGTGCCGCCCGCCGTGCCGCTGAGCGTGAGGTGCGTACCGTCCGTCCCGGTCTTCAGTCCCTGCGCCCCGGCCGTGCTCTTCGCGTCGGCGGTCTTGTCGAGGGCCCCGTACGCGATGGTCGCGGTGGCGGTTCCCCCGGCGGAGGAACCGCCGGTCGACACGCCACGCAGGTACACGTCGACGTCCATGTCGGTGCCCTGGCGGCGTACCCCCTCGGCGCCGACGTGGACGGTGCCGACCGTGCCGGTGAGCGCCTTGAGTCCGGCGAGGGTGTCGTCCAGGTCGACCTGCACCCCCCGCGTCGCACCGAGACGGCACGCGGCGGTCTCCGCGACCCGGCCCCGCACCTGGTGCTCCACGACGAGGTCGGTGGTGACGGCTCCCGCGACGGCGGCGGTCAGGCATGTCGCGGTGATGACGACGCGACGGCGATGGCTCACGAGCTGGTGGCTCCGATCAGGGAGAGGAAGGTGAACGCCCGCGGGAGCAGGCGGTCGGGTTGCGCGGGGATCCCGGCGCTACGACGGTTCCGCAGTGTCCGCAGGACGGCGCGGGGCGCCGGCAGCGCGCAGTTGGCGATCACGGCGGACCGCGGGTCGGCGTCCGGCGCTCCCTCCGAGAGGCGTTCCAAAACGGGTTCGGTGAGGCGCTGCTCGGACTGCTGGAACTGCCGGGACAGACCCTCGCGCGCCTGCTCCCGGATCTCCCCGAAGGGATGCGCCGGCGCGGTCGCGCAGGCCGGGCCGCTCGCTTCCCTCAGGCATGGAGCCACCCTCACCACCGGCGCCGGGTCTGTCAATTGTCAGCTCTGCCATTTCAGCAGGTGAGAGTGCACCTCGCGGGCGGCCGGGTCAGGGCGTGGGGACCGCGCCGCCGGGCTTCAGGAGTCCGCCCACCCACCAGTCGTGCGGTTCGCCGTCGACCTTGCTGCGGTTGCGCAGCGTTCCCTCGACGGTGAAGCCGAGGCGCTCGGCGAGCGCGCGCGACGGGGTGTTCCCGACCATCGCCCACCATTCGAGCCGGTGGGCGTCGAGTGCGTCGAAGCCCCAGTCGCACAGGGCGCGCGCCGCTTCCAGCGCGTACCCCTTGCCGCGCTGCTCCTTGTCCGCCCAGTAGCCGAGTTCGTAGACGCCCTCGAAGAGCCTCGTCAGGCAGAACGACCCGACCAGGGCCGCGGTGTCGGCACGGAACGCCCCGAGAATGTGGTCACGGTCCTCGGCCCAGCCCCGCGCCGCGACGTCCTCGACGTACTTCTCCGCGTCCTCGCGGCGGTACGGCGTGGGCGCCGGCGTGTAGTGCTGGATGTCGGCGTCCTGACAGGCCGCGTACACGGCGTCCGCGTCCGAGGCGACGAACGCCCTCAGGACGAGCCGCTCGGTCTTCAGGGTCACGGGTTCCATGCGGGGAGTATGGGTGGCGCCCGAAGGACCCTTCCAATGATTTTCCCGACCGTCGCGACCTGAGGCGCTCCCGGCGCCGGGACCTTAGGCTCGGACCCATGAGTGACAACGATCAGCGGCTCGTCACCGTCGAGCGGACCGGGGCCGGGCGGTTCGCCGCGACGAACACGCGGGGTGGGACCATCTCGTTCGGCACGGGGGCAGAGGGGGACGACTCGTTCACCCCCGTCGAGCTGCTGCTCGCCGCCATCGGCGGCTGTACCGCGGTGGACGTCGACGTGGCGACGACCCGGCACGCGGAGCCCGAGCGGTTCACCGTCACGGTGACCGGCAACAAGATCACCGACGAGCTGGGGAACCGGCTGACCGACCTCGCGGTCGCCTTCGCCGTGGCGTTCGGCGACGGAGAGTCCGCCGACCGTGCCCGTGCGATCCTCCCCCGCGCGGTCAAGACCTCCCACGACCGGCTCTGCACGGTCAGCCGCACCATCGAGGTGGGCACTCCCGTCGAGGCGACGGTCACGGACGTCTGACCTGGCGGGGACGAGGGGGGAGCCGCGAAACGACGTGCGGGAGAGGATCGCGCGAGGGGGTGGAGTGAAGCGTGGTTTTCGGGGAAGGCGCCCGTATGTCGGAGCGGGCGGACGCAGGACGGAACACATGGGCCGATCGGTGAGTGAAGCGGAACAGCGGAAGCGACGGGGTGCGCTGATCGAGGCGTCCGTCGCGTACGACGGCGACTCCGCGTGCATAGCTGAGGCGCGGGCGTTCGCCCGTGACTTCCTGACCCAGGTGCAGGCCGTCGCCGGACTGCCCGTCTCGGGCCGGGTGATGGGCATGGTGCCCCTGGTCGTCAGCGAGCTGGTGACGAACGCGGTCAAGTACGCGGGCGGCCCCTGCCTGTTGTCCCTCGAGGTGGACCAGGGCGCCGTACGGGCGACGGTGTGGGACTCCGACCCGACGCTTCCGGTGGCCCGTGCCGCCGACGTGGGCCGGGTCGGACAGCACGGCCTGGAGATCGTCATGGGTGTGTGCCAGGCCTTCGAGGTGCACCGCGAACCGGTCGGCAAGCGCATCACCGCGGTCGTGGTGCTGGCCGACGCCCCCGGCAGCGACGTGACACAGCCCGTCGCCTGATCCCGGGTCCCCCACCGCACACCCGGACCCGCACCGCCCGGCGCCGAGGCCGTCGGCCGGCGCCGTGAGCCGAGCGCCTTCACCGGTGACGCATCCCGGTGGAGCACGCGCCCCCGGGTCGCCCGACGCTGCCACGTGCGACGCCGCCGCGGAACGTCCGAACAGCCGTGACGACATCGTGTCGCGACTCCGAACGCGACGTGCGGGAGAATGACGAGTTCGACCATCTCTTCCAGGCGAGAAATACGGGGGGTTCCCACGTGCGGCAGGCAGGTGTACTCGACGTCGGGTGTCACAGCGCGTTGCTCACCGTCGCGCGCCGTCGCGGCGGGACCGACATGGAACCGGTGCTGTCCCGCAAGGTACGGCTCCAGCTCCACGAGACCCTCGACGCCCACGGACGCCTGGACAAGACAGGCGTCCGCAGCGTCCAGTTGGCCGTCGCCGAGACACTCGCCGAGGACGGCGAGAGCCTGCCGGACGTGTACGCGTTCGCCACCTCCGTGATCCGTGACGCACCCAACCGCGAGGAGGTCCTCGCCCAGGTGGCACGCGCCACCGGTACCCGGCTGCGGGTGCTGTCCGGCGAGGAGGAGGCCCGGCTGGCGTACGTCGCCGCACGCCACTGGGCGGGCGCGAAGACCGGCTCGCTGCTGGTCCTCGACATCGGCGGCGGCACGGTGGAGATCGCCTCCGGCACCGCGAGACAGCCGCGCACCACGCTCTCGCTCCCCCTCGGAGCCCGCACCGTCACCCGCGAATGGAAACTCGGCGAGGCCGTGTCGTCGAAGCGGCGGCTGGCCGAGGTCCGCGACCACCTGGGCGACCGTCTCGCCGCGGTGGCCGACCTGCCGCAGGCCGATCCGGACGGACGCGTCCTGGCCTGTTCCAAGACCTTCACCCAGCTCGCCCGCTACACCAGCGCCGGCCGCCCCCGTCCGCTCGCCCAACAGCGGCTGACCATCGACGAGGTACGGGCCGCGGTGCGCGTCCTCGCCAAGCAGGGGTCCGCCGGCCGGAGCAGGCTGCCCGGCATCTCGCGCCACCGGGCCGGACAGTCCCTGGCCGGTGCCCTGGTCGCCGAGGCCCTGATGGACGCGTGCCGTGCCACGAGCGTGGAGATCTCCCCCTGGTCCACCCGCGAGGGCCTCCTCCTGGAGCGCCTCGGGGCGCTGCGCAGCAAGGGATCCGCCCGTCGCTGAGCCCGGGGGCCGCGTTCGGTGAGCGTGCCGGTCCCGGCACCGGGCGCACTCGTACCGGGCGCCGTCGTAGCGAGTCGGCACGTATCGCCGGTGGTCCTGTCCGGTCGGCGCTGTCCGGGGTGGCCCGCCCGGCGAGCGGAGCGCTGATCACTCGCCGGGCGGGCCGTTCACCGGCTGCCGCTGTCAGCCGGTCAGCGGGCCGCTCGGTCGGCGTCCACGCTCGCCCGTCGCGGTGCGGGGCGGCGGGCGTTCCGGCCGGTGGCCAGGGCCACGAGTAGCGCGGCCAGCGCCACGAGCGCCGTGGCCGCCGAGGCGGCACCGGCCGCCCACGGTGGTGCGGCCGCGATGTCCAACGCCTGGGACAGGGACGTGGAGTGGAGCCGGCCTTCGAGGAGTTCGACGGCGGCGAGGGCCGCCGGCACCAGGACGGCGGCGACGAGCAGGGGCACCGCGCCACGCAGCAGCAGGGCCGCCGCGAGCAGGAGGCACAGCGCGAACACGGCCACGCCGAAGCCCTGGACGGGCAGCGTCGCGCCGTCGTGGCGCAGCGGCAGGTACATCGCGCCGCACACGACGAGGGCGACGGCCGCCACGCGGCGCGGCCAGTCCGGGGGTGCGGCGGTCCTCACGGGATCACGCTCCCCACGTGTCCTGGCGGCGCGTTCGGCGCGCTCCCGCGGTGCGTCACGGTCCTGTCCGGTCGCGGGCCACGCGGTCGGACCGCCGGTCTCCGTGGCCGAAGACGGCGGCGTCGGTGTCGCTGTCGCGTCGGAGCGGTCGTGCTCGGGGTCGTCGGCGGGCGCGTCGTCCTGGCGGGCACGCTCGTCGGACAACCGGCCGATGAGTTCGACGAGTTCCTCGACGGGGCGGTGCGCGGCGACGGCGCGGACGGCCTCCTCCGCGCAGTGGGACTCGACCGACGGGCTGTGCAGCAGCGCCATGAGGCGGCTGACGTCCTCGACGGGGCGGGACTCGGCCGCCGAGCGGATCACCTCGTCCGCGCTGTCGGGGTTGCGGGGCGGGCTGGCCAGCTCGGCCACGAGCCGGCCGACGTCGTCGACGGGGCGGTCCACCGCCACGGCCCTGAGCGCGTCGACGGCGGCACGGGCGTGGTCCGGTGACTGTTCCAGCAGCGTGATGAGCTGGATGACCTCTTCCAGGGGCCGATCGGCGACTGCCGCGTGCACCAGGCCCTCGAACGGGTCGGGGTGGGGCGGCGCGGGCGGGGTGTCGTGGGTGTCGAGGGATATGCCGGAACGGTCCGGGGCGGGAGAGGAAAGGGGGGTGCTCATCTTCTTTGCTCCAAATACTTGCTGCGGCCGCGCAGGCGACGCACGGTGCGACCGCTCTCCGGTCCCCGAATTCCGTTCGCGGCCCGCTGCCCATTACTAGGGGTGCCCGTGGCCGCCCGCCACTCGGACGGGGCATCGGTGTGAGGCTCCGGTCACCCGCTCGGCCGTACGGTCCGGAGCCCGCCCGGAGCGTCGTCGCGTCCCTCGTGAACGCTCGTGACGTGCGGAGGGCGGGAACAAACCCCGGCCCACCGACGCTGATTCGGACAGCTGACGGGAACCGGTGGACGGGGTCCCACCTCGGACGGTGGACCGGCCGACGGGACTGTTCGTGGAAAGGCGTGAGAGCGATGACGAGGTTCGGACAGGGGCGAGCGGACGGGGTGAGGGCGGCGGACGCGCCACTGGTGACGTCCTGCGGCCGAAGGATCGCCGTGAAGGAACTGCGGCTGTTCTCCCCGGACCGGCCGGTCGGGCGCGTCACGTTGGACGTGGGCCCCGATCAGGGCGACGAGCACGGGGCGTGGGCCTCGCTCACCCCGGCCGAGGCGCGTGAACTGGCCCGCCGCCTCGTGGCGCACGCCGCACTCGTGGAGCCGGTCGGTCCGCCCGACCACGAGGGCGCCCGGACCCACGACGACCCCTTCGACAGCGTTCCGGACAGGGTCCCGGCCCGCCCCGGACGGCTGAGCCGCCCGTTCTGAGACACCGGGAGCCGTGGGCGTACCCCTCGCATGAGTGAGGTGCCGGCGCCGGGCGCTCGGAAACGCGATGCGGGTGCCGGGTTCCCCTCCGAGGAGGGGAACCCGGCACCCGCGACGTGTCAGGCGGTGCCGTCGGCCGTCAGGCCGTCACGGTCACGGGAACTGCGTGATCTTCGAGGGGACGGTGTCCGTCCCCGACGTGGGTGCACCGGTGTTGTTGACGACGTGGGCGTACTGGCCCTTGCCGCCCAGGGAGATCACCAGGATGTCGTGCAGCTTGATCCCTGTCTTGACCGGCACCTGGAAGCCGTGTGCCTGCACGATGGACGGGTCCGAGGTGAAGTTGCAGTAACTTCCCAGGCCCCAAGCCTCGTGCACGTTGACGGAGTCGGCGACCTTGTAGGCCGCGTATCCGACGATGCCGTCATGGGTGATGGCGGCGGAGTTCGGCACGTCGTACGCCTTCTCGTTCTGGAAGAAGATCGTGCGTCCGCGTTCGCCGTTCCACAACACGTCGTACTTGTTGAAGTGTTCGACGAACAGACCGGTGGTGAGGACGTCGTCACCGTTGACCACGAGGCCGTAGTCGGCCCGGTTGGTCTCCCAGCCGACGCCTTCGCCGTGGTCGGCGCGCCAGAGCCAGGTGTGGTCGACGACGACGTCGTCGCTGTTGACCACGACGGAGTTGGTGGCGAGGCCGGGGCCGGCACCACCGATGCGCACGAACACGTCCTGCATGGTCGTGGGGTTGGCGGCGTGGTCGGCGGAGCTGTTGGCCGGGCCGATCTGCAGCAGCGTGTTGGAGTTGGAGCGCCCGGCGTCGATGAGGAACCCGGCGAGCCTGACTCCGTCGACGTCCGCCACGTGCATGGCGTCGACGCCGTTGTCCGGAATGATGGTCGCCAGACCGAGACCGAGGACGACGGTGTTCGCCCGGGTCACGTTGATGGTCTGGTCGAGGTGGTAGACGCCCGGGGTGAACAGCAGGTTCAGACCCTGGGCGAGGGCGGTGTTGATGGTCGCCGCGGTCGCGCCGGGCTTGACCACGTAGAACTGGTCCAGCGGAATCGACGAACCGGGCGTGTTGGGCCAGGAGACGCCGCGCGCGTTGGTGCGCTTGGAGGGCACGAACACCTTGTACGCGTTGCCGTCCAGGTAGAGGTACGGCTTCTCGCGCGAGACGGGGGTGTTGTCCAGGGTGGTGTACGGGCCGGAGTCGAAGTTGGTGGCCGGGGCTCCCTGCACGCCGGAGAACGTCATGTTCCAGACGCCGTTGGTCCAGCCGCCGACGGAGCTGTCCCGGGTGTACCACTGCTGCTGGGAGTACGGGCCGACCGTACCGTCGATCTTGGAGTCGGCGATGTAGCCGCCGGAGGCCCAACCGTAGCCGTTCGGGGCGAGATTGAGGCCGCCCTGCACGTGGATACGGCGGAAGGGGGCCGCCTGGGCCACCGCCCAGCGGTCGGTGCCGTTGGAGGGCGTGATCGACAGGTTCTCCGCCGAACGCCAGAAGTTCTGGGTCGCGTTGCCGTTGAACCAGCCCGCGTCGACGGTGATGTCACCGTTGATGTGGACGTCGTCGGGGTTGAGGCCGAGGCCCGAGACCGATGTGTAGAAGCCGACCTGGGCGTTGATCCCGTTGTAGGTGCCGGGCTTCATCAGGAACTGGTAGCGGCCGGTGCCGAACTGGTTCGACTCCTGCTGCGCGAAGACCTGGTCGAACTTGGCCTGGAGGTTGGGCGTCGAGGGGTCGACGACGATCACGTTGGGGCCGAGGTCGCCGCCGCCCTGCACGGGTCCGCTGCCGCCGCCTGTACCGGTGTGGACGGCCACCTCCCAGAGCGAGTATCCGTATCCGGTGCCACGGGTCGTCCCGTTGATCCGGACGTAGCGGCCCTGGCCGGAGACGTCGTAGGACGTCGAGCCGGCGGTGCCGTCGGTGACGGACTTGAGCGTGGTCCAGCTCTGTCCGTCCGCGGAGGCCTGGATCTGGAAGGTCTTGCCGTACGCGGCCTCCCAGTTGAGGTCGACGCGGCACAGGTCCTTCGACGATCCGAGGTCGACCTGGATCCACTGCGGGTCGGAGGCCGCGCTGGACCAGCGGGTGCCGGTGTTGCCGTCGAACGCGGCCGACGCCGGGGTGCCGGCGTTCTCGGTGGAGGAGGCGCTCGCCGTCTTGCCCTGGGCGGCGTTGGCCGTGTCACAGCCCGCGGGCGGGGTGGTGCCGCCGCTGCCGAACACCTGGAACTCCCAGAGGGAGTAGCCGTACTGGGTGGCGCGGTGGACGCCGTACATCCGGACGTACCGGCCCTGGCCGGAGACGTCGAGGCTGTCGGTGCCGCCGTCGCCGCCGTTCACGGACTTGATGTCGGTCCAGGTGTTCCCGTCCGGGGACGTCTGGATCTTGTAGTCGGTGCCGTACGCGGCCTCCCAGTTGAGGACGACCTTGGTGATGGTGGCCGAGGAGCCGAGGTCCACCTGGAGCCACTGGGTGTCCAGGGCGGCGGAGGACCATCGGGTGGCGGTGTTGCCGTCGACGGCGTTGGCGGCTGCGGTGCCCGCGTTCTCGTCGGAGGACGACGTGGCCGTCTTGCCCTGGGACAGCGGCAGGTCGGCCGCGGCGGCCGGGCTTTGCAGGGGCAGGGTGACGAGCGCGGCCATGGCGGCGAGCGCGACACCCAAGGATCTCAGTTTCATGCCGTGACTCCATGCGGGTGGGGTGACGAGCGGAGCGGACGCACGGGAATGAGGACGCAGGAGCGAGTTCCGCCCCGTGCGACCGGTGAGCGTGAACCAGCCCTGGGAGGCGCTTAGTTCACGGTTTGATTTAAGTAATGAACCATTGGGGTGGCAAGAGCCGTGACGCGAGTTTCTTCAACTCGCTTTCACAGCGGCCTGATCGGCGCACCACCCCGAACGGCGTGACCTGGAGGGAGGCGCCGGGGGCGGACCGGGCGCGACGGGAGTCCTGTCAAGGCTTGAAGGCGCGACCGCGCCCGAGGTGCCGCCGCGCGTCTTCGCGGGCAGCGGAGAGGACCGCCAAAGGTGCTTCCTCGAAAGGTGCTTGACGCTCGGTCAGCAGCAGCCGTGTTCCGCCGCGCCGGTGGCGGAGGTGATCGCCGATGTCTCCCGGCGACAGAAGCAGGACGCCTCGATCCGTACGTCCGCCTGCGCGAGCGCCGTCCTCAGCTGCTGCCCCACGATCTGCGCCTCCCCCGTCCTGCCGAGCCTGACCAGGCACTCGTGGAACCCGTGCAGGGCCCAGACGTTGCCGGGGTGCTGGGAGGGGCGGGGCAGTGTGTCGTCGATGCCGAGGTCGGCGCGGTAGACGGCTTCCGCCTCCGCCACCCGGCCCTGTTCGAGCAGCAGGGCGCCGTAGGCGTGCCGGGTGGGCTGCATCCAGCCCCACGGCTCGTCGTAGGGAAGGCCGTCGTCCAGGGCGATCGAGCGCTCCAGCGCGGCGAACGCGGCGTCGTGGTCGCCCTTGCGGTAGGCCAGTTCGCCGTCGAGCATCTCCGACGCGATCGCGAGGATGTCGGCACAGGTGTTGTTGAAGAGCATGCGGGTCCCGGGGACCCGGGTGACCGCTTCGCGGAACCGTTCGCGCTCTGTCTCCGCCTCGGCGACACGGCCGGTGGCGGACAGGGCGACACCGCGCGCGTAGTGGAGCATCGCCGTGGTCACGCAGTGGAGCCGGGGGTCCGCGGGCAGCGGCAGGCGCAGGATGTCGTCCCAGCGGCCGAACCGGATCAGCACGTGGACCCGCATGGCGAGGAACCCCTCCAGCCAGTCCGCCATGGGCGGGCTCTGCACGCGCAACAGTTCCTCGGGGATGGAGGCTTCGAGCTGCGTGGCGGTCTCCAGGGCGGTCCTCGACCGGCCGAGGAACATCGCTCCGTAGATCCGGAAGTGGTAGTTGTGCGAGCGGTACAGGGTGTAGAAGTTCATCGCGCCGGCCCGCGCACGGTACTTCTCGTCCGCGGCGATCGCGGTGCCGTTGTCCGCCACCACCCGCCGGTAGTCGCCGCACAGCACGTCCAGATGCGTGGGCATGTGCTGGAGATGACCCGCGTCGGGCACGAGACCGCGCAGCCGGTCCGCGACGGGCAGCGCGGTCTCGGGCGTGGGAGACATCTCCATCAGGTGGATGTACAGGTGCAGGAGCCCCGGGTGCCGCTCCCCCGCCTCGGTGGCGAGTGCCCGTTCCAGCACCGCCCTCGCCTCGGCCGTCCGGGCGCCCTCGGCCGGTTCACCGGTGCGCAGGTCCCACAGCTGCCAGGGGGTGAGGTTCATCAGCGCGTCGGCGTGGAGGGCGGCGATGTCGAGGTCGTCGGGGGCGCCTTCGTACACGGCGCGCATGGCGTCCGCGTAGGGCGCGTTCCACACCGAGCAGTCCTCGACGGGTTCCGCGCGCGGGTGGCGCAGCTCCAGCGCGCCGATCAGGGCCTGTTCGGCCGGGGTCGCGGTTTCCGCCTTCGCGCGCGCGAACCGCACGGCGGCGTGTGTGCGCTCGACCGTACGGGTCAGCTCGTCGCCGTCGAAGAACTCCCACGGCTTGTTGTAGTTGGGCCCCAGGGCGTAGGCGATGCCCCAGTACGCCATCGCGCAGTCGGGATCGGCCGCCGCGGCGGCCTCGAAGCAGGAGACGGCCTCCTCGTGGTGGAAGGCGTAGGACCACACCAGGCCGCGGTCGAACCACTGTTGGGCCTCGGGCGACGTGGTCGTCACCGGACGACTGTGGGTGCCGAGGTCGTAGTAGTCCATCCCGCGCTCCTCAGACTGCTGCCGAAAGGGTGCCGTCCTCTCCATCGTGGGGCATCCGGGGAGCGTCCCGCCGCCGAAACGACGGGACGCTTGCGTGGGCCTCGGTGTCAGGGCGTGATCCGCCACTGCTGGATGTAGCCCACGTCGATCGAGGCGAGGTCCCGGACGCGCAGCTTCCAGGTGCCGTCGACCGGCTGGGCCGAGGCGTCCACCGTGAACGTCTGGTCCACATTGTCGGCGGAGCCCCCGCTGCGGTTCAGCAGCGAGTACACCGTGCCGTCGGGGCCGACCAGGTCGACCGTCAGGTCACCCCGGTAGGTGTGCACGATGTCGACGTAGACCTCCGTGGTGGCCGAGGCGTTGCCGGGGCGGCCCGTGATGGTGACGGGCGACTCGACCGCCGCTCCCAGGTCGGGGATGTCCACGCGGGTGCTGTTGGCGTACACGTACGCGACGCGCCACGTGAAGCCCACCGAGACGGTGGCGCCGGTGCTGTCGGTCACGGTGACGGTGGTGTCGCTGGTCCCGGTGGTGGTGGGGACCCCGGAGACCAGACCGGCGGCGCTGATGGTCAGCCCGTCCGGCAGGCCGGTGGCGGTGTAGGTCAGGCTCGCGTCGGCGTTGGTGGTGTACGCGTCGACCTGGAGCGAGACGTCCTGGCCGACCCCGGAGGTCTGGTCGGCGATCGGGGCGATGTTGACGCCCAGAGCGATGCGGTCACCGACGTCGATGCCGGCCCAGGCGTCGGCGACGCCGAGGTAGGTGGCGCTGTAGGCGCCGAAGAGGTCGGCCGCGGCCTGCAGGGTGGCGGCCCTGGCACCCGCGTAGTTGGTCGTCGACGTCATGTACGTGGTCAGCGCGCGGTACCAGATGCGGGAGGCGTTCTCGATGCCGACGCCGGTGACCGGGAGCCCGTCGGCGGTCGGGCTGTCGTAGGCGACGCCGTTGACGGTCTTCGCGCCGCTCCCCTCGGAGAGCAGGTAGAAGAAGTGGTTCGCGGGGCCCGAGGAGTAGTGGACGTCGATGCCGCCCAGCGAGGAGTCCCAGTAGTCGCGGGAGGAACCGTCCCGGGAGGGCTTGTCCATGTAGCGCAGCGGCGTGCCGTTGCCGCGAATGTCGATCTTCTCGCCGACGAGGTAGTCGGGAACGTCCGCCGCGAGGTTCGAGTGGAACTCCACGGCCGCGGCGAAGATGTCCGACGTCGCCTCGTTGAGGCCGCCGGACTCTCCCGAGTAGGTCAGGTTGGCGGTGGCGCTGGTGACGCCGTGGCTCATCTCGTGGGCCGCCACGTCCAGTGCCGTCAGCGGGTGGGTGTTGCTCGCGCCGTCGCCGTACGTCATGCAGAAGCAGCTGTCGGACCAGAACGCGTTGACGTAGTTGTTGCCGTAGTGGGCCCGGCTGTACGCGGCGACGCCGTCGTTGCGGATGCCGTTGCGGCCGAAGACGTCCTTGTAGTAGTCCCAGGTCGCGGCGGCGCCGTAGGCGACGTCGACGCCGGCGGTCTGCCGGTCGGACTGGGTTCCGTCCCCCCAGACATCGTTGTCGTCGGTGTAGAGCGTCCCGGTGCCGGTCGTCCCCTGGTTGAGGTCGTAGGTGCGGTGTGCCGCCCGGTCCGCGTCGACGAGTTGGTACGTCGAGCCGGAGGGTGTCGTGGAGAGCGGGACCGTGCCGCTGTACTGGCCGGTGCCCGTGCCCGTGTGGACGTCCTCGTACCGGGAGGCGACCTTGCCGGTCGACGCGTCGGTGACGACGTGCAGCGCGCTCGGCGTGCCGTCGTGCTGGACCCCTTCGACCACGGACTCCCAGGCCAGCACCGGCCGGCCCTCGGCGGCCCACACCACGAGCCGCGGCGCCCCGTCGACAGCCGAGTGTCCGACGGCCGCCTTCCCGCTCACGGAGAGGGCCTTCGCCCTGGCGTCGGCGGCGGACCTGCGGGGTGTGGTGCTCGGCACGGTGATGGTGGAGCGGGTGGCCTCGGACACGGTGGTCCGGCCGCCCTTCAGGTGGACGACCAGGTCGCCGCCGAGCACCGGTAGTCCGGCGTACGTCCGTTCGTACCGCGTGTGGATCGTGCCGTCGGCGTCCTGGACGACGTCCTTGACGACGAGCTTCTCCCGGGCGCCGAGTCCGAGTCGGCGCGCGGTGGCGCCCGCGTCGGCCGTGGCGTTCTTGACGAGGGCCGTGCGCCGCGCGGGCGACAGCGGGACCTGGGCGGCGGCCGCCCGGGGCTTGGCGGTGATCCGCGTGGTGGCGGGGCCGGGGTCCGCCGGGGCGGCGGACGCCGAGCCCGGCTGGAGGGCGAGGGCGAGCAGTGAGCCGGCGGCGGTGAGGGCGAGAGCGGCGGCACGTCTGCGTCGACGCGCGGAACCATGGTTCCCGTTCAAGGTCGTCTCCTTCTGCGGGGGTGGCCCGGGGGGGGCGCCCGGGCTGCCGGACCGGCAGGTGGGGCCGGTCCGGGGGCGGGGGCGGGAAGGAGCGCCGCACGACGGACCGCACGAGGACACACGCGGTTTCGGCGGCGCGTGGAGCGTGAAGGTGCGCGAGCACGGGTGGGGGTGGTGGTGGGGACGAGAGATGTGGGGGTGTGAACGAAGCGTGAACGTTCGCCAGCAGAGTGACATCAGCCCGGTTGTCTTGTCATGGAGATGACAAGACAACGGCTGGAATTGACCATGACCCGCTGGGCGTTCGTCACCCGCGCCAGACCTTTTCGGCCGCTGTGCGTCCGCTGTGAGCGGGGCGATCGTGGTGGCGGGTCCGGCGACGGGTTCCGGCTGCGGGTGACGGGGGCGGACCGGCGCCTGGCGCGGAAGTGTGCGGTACGCCGCACCGGCCGGTCCGGAACGCGGTCACCCGGCGCCCGGAGACGTCTGCCTCAGGGCTGACTCGCGTGCGTGTGACCGTGGGACCACTCGGGCGGGCAGGGCGGCTGCTCCTGATCGGGTTTGCGGTCGCGCAGCCAGTCGTACACGGCGAGGGCGAACGCGCAGAGGATGGCCAGCGTCCCGGATCCGACGGCGATGAAGACGGCGGACCGGTAGTCGTGGTGCCCCGTGCCGAGCACCATGTAGAAGAGGCCCGGCAGTGCGGCCGTCCCGACGGCGCCGCCCAGGCGTTGCGCCGTCTGGAGGGCTCCGCCGGCCGCTCCCGCCATCCGTACGGGCACGTCCCGCAGGGTCATCGTGACGTTGGGCGAGATCACGCAGCCGCTGCCCAGGCCGCCGACGAACAGGGCCGGAGCCGCCCACCAGACGGCGCTGTCCGCGGGGCCGAAGCGCAGGATCAGCACGGCGCCGCCGAGTCCGAGGGCGACACCCGCGAGGCCCCAGACCGTCAGCAGCCGTCCGAACCGCTCCACCAGGCGGCCGGCGATCACCGCGGCCGTGGCCGAACCGATGGCGAACGGCGTCACCGCAAGTCCCGAGCGCAACGGGGAGAAACCCTCGCCGTCCTGGAAGTACAGGGCGAACACCAGCCACACCCCGCTGAACCCCACGAAGTACAGGGCCGCGATGGTGGCACCGGCGGCATAGCCCCGCGTGCTGGTCACCAGGCGCGGGTCCAGCAGCGGCTGCCCGCCGCCCGCCGCGAGACGCCGTTCCCAGCGGGCGAACGCCACGAGCAGGATCAGCCCGACGAGGAAGAGCCACCACCTTTTCCGTACGCCGCCCGACTCGGCCATCACCAGCGGCAGCATCATCGCGAGCACCCCGCAGCCGAGCAGCAGCACCCCCGGCAGGTCGAGCCGTCCTCTGCGCCCCGGGGCGACCTTGGGCAGCATGCGCATTCCCAGCAGGAAGGCGACGGCGCCGACGGGCACGTTCACGTAGAAGATCCAGCGCCAGCCGCCGGGGCCGTCCGCGAGTTTCAGGATGAGCCCGCCGACGACGGGGCCGACCGCGCTGGAGATGCCGACGGTGGCGCCGAAGAGACCGAAGGCCCGACCGCGCTCGGCTCCGCGGAACATCTGCTGGATGAGGGCGGAGTTCTGCGGCGCGAGGCAGCCGGCCGCCACACCCTGCGCCAGTCGGGCCACGACGAGCAGGGTGATGTTCGGTGCGGCGCCCGCCCCCGCGCTGCACAGGACGAACGCGGCGAGCGCCCACAGGAAGATGCGCCGTCTGCCGATCGCGTCGCCGAGCCGTCCGGCCGTGACGAGGACCAGGGCGAAGGTGAGGGCGTACCCGGAGACGACCCACTGGATGGACGGGGCCGAGGCGTGCAGGTCCCGCTGCATGGAGGGCAGGGCGACGGCGACGATCGTGACGTCGAGCAGGCTCATGAACCCGGCGGCCAGCGTCACCCACAGGGCGTGCCACCGCCGCGGATCGGCTCCCTCGGCCGCCCCCTTCGAACTGTCTCCTCGTCCTCCGTCTGACCGCGTGTGCCGTGCTCCCACGCCGGGGGCTCCTCTCCGCCGCTCCCCACCATCTTCGGTCCGCTCGGCGGTCCGGCAACAGGAACAGCGCGTACGGCCGCTCCTGTCCCGTCGTCGGCGGCGCCGACGGTGTCCTCATCGGTGGACGCACGCCGGTGGGGCCCGTTCCGAGGAACGGGCCCCACCTGGTTCGGCCCGACGGCTGCGCCGACTCTGCCGGCCGAGCGCCGGACGGCCGTCGCGCGGCCCGGCGCCGGAGCCGTCCCGGCGTCAGTGCTTGAAGGCGTCCTTCGTCTTCTCCTTGGCCTGACGCGCGTCGCCCTTCGCCTTCTCGGCGCGGCCCTCGGCGGTCATCCGCTCGTTGCCCACGGCGCGCCCGGCGGCCTCCTTGGTCTTGCCCTTGGCCTGTTCCATCTTGGCCTTGGCCTTCTGGTCACCAGCCACAACTGCTCACTTCCCCATCAGGATCGACATCAGTTGTTGGAAGGTCGGGTGACCGCCCAGGCCCGGATCAAACGTGAGGACTTCGGATCGCCACCCGCCAGGCGGTCACTCTCCGTGTCGTCGCGCCGTTCCGGCGTGCCGGAACGGGTGGGCTGGGCGAGCCTGGGTACGCGGGGCGATGACATACATCGAACCATCCGGGAGGTCGCTGACGACATGGGCAGCCAGAGCGAGGACGACACCATGGGTGACGAGGTCTACCAGCCGGAAGGCCTCGACGACCGCGAGGACGAGGGCATCCTGGACGCGGAGGACACCCTGGAGGACCGCGGCGCCGACCCCTACGACGAGGGGTGGTCGCCACCCGAGCGCCCTCTTGGCGTGGAACACCAGGGCACCACGGAGCGTGAACAGCGCGAAGGCGAGACGCTCGACGAGCGGCTCGCCGAGGAGCGTCTGGACCCCGCGCTGGAGGAGCCCGACGCCGACGACGACGGCGTGGGCGATCTGGAGGGCGGGGACGGCGAACCGCTGGACGACGAGGTGGGCGCGGAGCGCGCCGGCCGCCTCGTGTCGTACGACGGGGACGCCCTGGAGGACGCCGAGAACGACATGCTCGCCGAGGACGTCGGAATCGACGGTGCCGCGGCCTCCGCGGAGGAGGCGGCCGTCCACCTGGTCCCGGACGACGTCCCCGAGGACGCGGTGGACGAGGACCTCCGCGAGGCCCAGCGGGACGAGGTCCGCCGGCTGCGTAACGAGACCGACACCGCTCCCTGATCCGCCCCCGCCGGCGCCCGGACACGACACGAGGGCCCGGATCCCCTGTACGGGATCCGCGCCCTCGTCGTACGAAGCCCGGGTGCCGGCGGTGGTCAGTCCTCGCCCCGGACTATGTTCCCCTCGGGGGCGGACCGGTCCTGGAGGGCCGTCCGCTCGGTGGTCGCAGGAACACAGGTCTGCGGACCACTCCCCCGACGGCGCGCCTCGGCCCACTCCGTCTCGGTCCGAATGATGGTCCTGCTGCTGCTCGTGCTCCTGCTGTCCGCGGTCACGACGCTCATCTTCCTTCTGTTTGGGCCCGTTCGGGACCGGACTTCCCTGCGGCTCTGGGCTTTCCCTACCGGGTCCCCGCCGACGGCGCGGAGAAACCCGGCCGTTGCCCGCGAGAACCGGACACCGGCCGGTTTGCGCGGCCGTCCGCGGGCCAGACGGTGGGTAACGCCGCAGCGCGGCACGGAGCCCCCGAGAGGACGACGACGATGAGGTTCAAGGGCAACGCGAAGGTGAGACAGCTCAAGGGGAAGGTCACGGAGTCCGTCGGCAAGGCCATGGGCGACCCGTCCGTCCGCCGGGCCGGGCGCCGTGAGCAACTGCGGGGCAGGGCACAGGAGATGACACAGACGGCGACGGACCGCGTACGCAAGTGGACCAAGCGCTGACCATGGTTCTCCAGCATCCCGCCGACCGTGGCGGCGACGACCGCGGCAGGTTCGAGCGGCTCGCCGAGTCCGCGTCGCGCTTCACCAGTTCGCCGGTCTTCTTCGCGATCTGCGTCGTGCTGGTGTCGCTCACGATCGCCGTGCACTTCGCCGGGCTCTCCCTGGAGTGGCTGCTGCTCGCCGGTGACGCGATGACGACGGTGACGCTGCTGCTCCTCGCCCTTCTGAAGAACTCCGAACTGCGGGGCGAGCGGGCTCTCCAGCGCAAGCTGGACGCCATCGCCGCGGCACTGCTCGAGGCGCAGGAGGGCGTACCCGGCGCGGCGCACAAGAACCTCAGGAGCGTGATCCGCATGGAGGACGAGACCTGAGGCCCCGGAGGCTTCGTACGAGGGGACCCGCACAACACCTGTGCGGGTCCCCTCGTTGACGAAGTCCTCCTGCTCTCAGCCCTTGTTGGCGCCGAGGGTCAGGCCGCTGACGAACTGGCGCTGGAGCGCGAAGTACACGATCAGCGTCGGGATCGCGGTGAGCAGCGCGCCGGCGGCGACCAGGTTGGGGTCGGTGAAGTACTGCCCGGAGAGGTTGTTCAGGGCCGAGGTGATCGGCATGTTCTCCCCGGTCGAGATGAGGACGATGGCCCA